>JBBROT010000100.1:0-10250 GCA_038229155.1 Bryobacterales bacterium
AGGCGCTCACCTTTTCCGGACCGTGAATAGCGGCCTTACCTGGGACGACATCACCGGCACATTGCAGGATGCGCCCGCGCACGGAATCGCGGCGGATCGCGCCAGTGGCGCGGTCTATGTCGCAACGGACAAAGGTGTGTTCCTCAGCCGCATGGATTTGAACGCTCTCGGCACCGCGTCCCCTTGGAGCAGCATCTCCGGCCGCTTGCCGCAAGCGGTGGCGGAAGATGTACGGCTAGATTCCACGGCGGAGCACTTGACCGTCGCGCTCGATGGCTACGGCGTCTACGTCTCACGCGCGCCGCATCGAGCCGCAACGGCACGGCTTGTCAATGCGGCAGATCTCACTACACGCGCCGCCGCTCCGGGCGGATTGTTGAGCGCGCCAGGCTTGGCGGTGCGCACCGCGGCCGCGGAAGGGCGGCAGTTTCCGGTGCTGGCGCAATCGGCTGAGGGCTCACAGATCCAGGTACCGTTCGGATTGGAACCTGCCGAACTCAGGCTCCGGTTGAATGACGCGTTGACTGTGGATTTCACGCTAAAGGCCGTGGCACCAGCTGTGTTTGTCGATAAAGACGGTGCTCCATTACTGCTCGATCCTGAAACGGCAATGCTGCTCGACGGATCGCAGCCGTCCGAAGCTCGCTCACTCGTACAGGTGCTCGCGACGGGGTTGGGCAAAGTGGTTCCGGAGTGGCCAACCGGCACCCCCGCACCTTTCGCGAATATACCCGTGGTGGCCACCGATGTACACGCTTACCTCAATGGGATGCCCATAGAAGTAACGAAAGCGACGTTGGCACCTGGCTACGTTGGTATGTACATAGTGGAAGTGCGCATCCCCGCCCTGCTCGATGCGGGGCTCGCCGATCTTTACCTGATCGCGGGTTCAGAAAGCAGCAATCACGTGCGCATCCGCATCGGCTACTGATCCGCTAAAGCTCCTTGATCCGGATATTGCGAAACTCCACGCGCGTGCCATGGCCCAAAAAGCCAATGTGCCCTGTGGACCTCGCCAAGCCAGGGTGCTTGGCCAGTAACGCGGGGTCTTTGACCTGATCCAGGCTCGCGTTCACAATCTGTTGCCCGTTCAGCGTGACAACCACTTGGCGGCCCTCGGCGCGAATCTCCTCCTGGTTCCACTCGGCCCTAGGTTTCAACGCGCCCGTCTTCGCGGGCACCACATCGTAAATTGAACCGTGATATTGCGCTGGCCGGAGCTTGCCTTTGTAAACGGGCGCGTCGTGATCCAGAATCTGAATCTCCATGCCCTGATAGGCGGCGTCGCCCTCGTACGGCGCGCGAATCCCGATTCCATTGTTCGCGCCTTCAGTAAGCAAAAATTCAAATCGCAGGACGAAGTTGGAGTACTCGCGCTCGGTGAAGAGATTGCCGCCGCCATCGGCGGGACACACAATGCGGTCCTGTTCGACAACGTATCCCCTGCCCTTCCCGCCTTCCAGATGCCAGCCGTTGAGTGTCTTGCCATCGAATAAGGGTGTGAACCCATGCTCGGCCGTACCGGCGAACAACAGTAATAAAAGCAGCTTCATCTATCCACGTCCTCGTTTCATTTGGTCTTACGTCCCGCTTTGGTCAGGTTCTCGAACAGATACAAACCGCTCTTGCCGGCCACCGCGATGTCCAAATCGCCATCGCGATCCAGATCCGCAACCACCACTTGCATCCCCGCTCCGGTGCGAGTGCTGTAATCGATCACGTGCTTCGCCCATTCAATTTCGCCGACGGCATTCCGGAAGTATTCATACCAGTAAAGTCCCAGCGGCTCGCGCTCACCCGGGTCGCGCCCGTTATGCGCCATGAAGCGCTTGCCGGTGACAAAATCCATTTTGCCATCGCCATTCAAATCCACCATCGTCATGGCATGCGGCTGCGACCATGAGTCATCGATCATGTGCTTTTTCCATGTGCCGTCCGCCATCTGTTCCATCCAGAAGACCCCGTAGTTGTGAGCCAGTGACGTCACCAGATCGTTGCGGCCATCGCCATTCACGTCCAGCACAAAAATGAAGCCTGTCTGGTCCAGATCGAAATCGGCGTGAAACTTCCAGTCCGGCGCACGCGGGTCAGCGGGCGCTTCCAGCCAACCCTTGGGAGTGATGATATCGTTGCGCCCATCGCGGTTGATATCGCCAACGCCGATGCCGTGGCCGTAAGAGCGGGCGCTCACGATATGCTTGACGAACTCGCCGTTTTTGGCCTCATACCATGCCATAGGATCGGCAGTTGTAGCACTTCCAAACTGCGGGAGTACCTCCTTGGCTTTGCCGTCATTATCCAGATCAACCAGAAAGGCGAATTCCACATTGTGGCCCGTATCGATCACATGCTCTTTCCATTCGCCGCCCGCTTTACCGGGGTTCTCATTCCACCAGATTTTCTTTGCAAACCATGTGCAACTGACGATATCCACGTTGCCATCGCCGTTCACGTCAAGCGGCAAATCGCTGAAATCTTCAATGTAGTTTTGGGTGTAGTTCAAGGTGCGGAATTTGTGCTTCGTCCAGCGGGGACCTTCGAACCAATTTTCACCGCTCACCAGATCGGGGATGCCGTCGCGGTTCAAATCGGCTGTGGCGCATGGCTCGTTTGCGCCTAGATCCAGGGTATGTTTTTCAAACGGAATATCGGGCGGACGCGTGGCGGTAAATCCGGCTGCCGCAAGTACAAGCGCGGCGGCCAGCGGAATCAACGTATATCTATTGCGCATGATTGGGCTGATTGTGTCACAGCGCTTTCATCCGGTCCAGTAGCGCCGCCAGATTTCGAAACTTTGAGGTGTCTCCTCCGAAGCGGAAAGCCTGGTACTCCGCGGTGAATTCCCCCACGGCAGCGGCCAGCGCCGAAGGCGGCAGAGAGGAAGCGAACTCGCCCGCGGTGAGGCTCGCCTGTTTCTCGTAGCCGCGGCGCTTCAGCAAGCCCAGCATCCGGCGGTAGAGAAAAGAGGCATCGGCATGCGTTGCGCCCCCTCGATGAATCTTGTAGCGATGGGACGCCTGGCGAAGCACGCGGCGAATGGTTGGCACCGCGACCGGCAACGCGAAGAGCAGAACCAATAGAACCGTCAGCGCGCCTTTGTGCAACGCTATCCAGCGCGTCCACTCCGCGCGCCAGAGTTGCATGTTCGGGTTCCAGTTCGCGCCCACCTGTTGCGTGGTCTCCTGAAGCTGCTCGGCCAGCGTGATCTGCTGGTTCAGATCATAGTTCACCACCCACTCCCGCCAGATTGTTTCCGCCGCGTCCTGGTATAAAGCCAAGCGTGCCAGCAGCGCGTTCGCGGGGGGGCGCATAACCGTGGGCGTGGGGTCGAAGATGGTCCATCCGGAAGCGGGGAGCCACGCTTCTACCCAACTATGCGCATCGGAGGCGCGCATCAAGTAAAGCCCGTTGACCGGGTTGAACGTACCGCTTTGAAACCCGTTCACCATGCGAGCCGGAGTGCCCAACGAACGCAGCATCACCGTCATGGCGGAGGCGAAATATTCGCAATGGCCCTTGCGGCGCTCGAATAGAAAGTTGGCCAACGGATCGGGCTGCGCGGCGCTGGGAAGATCTAGTGTGTAACCGAATTGCGTGCGCAAGTAGCGCTCCATGTTTGCGGGCGTGGCAAGCTGGCGCGCCAACACGGCGATACGGGGGTCAAGCCGCGGCAGTTGCAGATTGCGAGCGCGGTCGGCGGGTTCAAGCATCGCCATCAACTCAGGGCGCGAAGCATACGGGATGAAGCTTGAGACCTCGTAGCGTAGCGTGTCGGCGGAACCGGAAGCGAAACGAAAGCCGCCTGTTGCCGTACGCAGCGCGCGGCCCGTACCAAGATTCAGAAACTCCGGAGTGCCCGCCACAAAGAGAGCGTCGGAATCGCTCAGGTTCAGATCCACGCGGTAAGAAAAGCGCGTCCCATCGCGCCGGCTGCGCTGCGGCAGATCCGCCACTTCGATAGGCGCTTTACGGGGCAGCATTTCGCGGCGCGCAAAATCGGGGTCGGTCCACTTGTGCCCATCGAAGTGGCTCAGCGCCGCACCGCGCCACTTCAGGTTCGCGGGCATCCGGTGCGAATACGGGCGCACATGCATAACCGGGCGCGTATCGCGTTGAATCTCACCGATATCGCCGAGCGTTACTTCGTTCGAAAACCCGCTCAGGTGATAGCGCGCGGTAATCACATGCCGAAACGCGGCGTTGGCCGAACGCGGCAGCAGAATGAACATGGCCGCGCTCAACACGAGAATGCCGGCGGCGATCAGCGCGGTGGCGATGCCCAGCCGCGCTCCAATTCCACCCACGTTCCGTTGCGCCAGCCTGCCCGGCTTCCGGAGCCCACCGCGAATTTCCGCGCTGGTTGCCGCCGCAATGGCGCAAACCAGGTACACCGAAAGATATGCGAAAAAGTTCAGATTCACGGACAGCATCGCGGCCGCGACCAGCTCCAGAAGCGCGATGGAAGCGGTGTAGAGATAGTCGCGATTCGTGCGCGCGGTCAGCACCTTCATCACCGCTAGGAAGCAGACCAGGTGAACCGTGGCTTCCAGCAAGCCGCGCGAGAGCCAGAAATAATCCACCGCGAAGAACGCAATGTAAGCCAGCGTGATGACATTCACCGCCAGATCGGGAAGGTCCAGCGCGAGCCATCCCGCAACCACCGCCCCCCGCAGAGCAAGCCCGAGCGCGACAACAACAACCGTGGGCGTATCGAGAAAGCCGGAACCCGCGACAGCAAGGAAGCCCGCGGTCACCAACCCCAGCAGCGAAAGCTGGAAGAAGCGCTCTACGGCCTGCCGCACAGCTTCAGTGTAGTGCTATTGCGAACTCGGCAGGCTGCGTTCAATTTGCCCCACCAGCGCCGTAGCGGAGGCGTTATCCGCCGTCTGCCAGTGAATCACTACAAAATATTTCGCGTTGAACACGGTAACGGTCTGCGCGGAAGCCCTCCACTTCTGGGTCATCTCAAGGCCCGCCGCTTCGGAGTTCAGCGCGTAAACATCCACGTTCGCCACGCCGGGGCCGGTGTATTCCGCGCGCCAGCTCTTCAGAAAACCCTGCGTGCGAACGCTATCGGGCGCGGCATCGGGATTGGTTTCGGCAATGTCTTTCAACCTCCAACCGAAGCTCGCGCTTTCGGGAAGTTTCGGCGGCGCGGCGGGCGAACTCGCGCAGCTAAACAGTAAGATGGTTAGGCAGCATAACGAAAAGAGCTTCATTGTCCTTAACCATTCTTAACGATCCACAAAGAGAATCCACACAGATTTTCGCCGAACGATTTGCAACCGAAGCCGTGCTGGCGCGTTTGCGGGAAATCTCTGGACACGCGCGTGTGTCTTTGGAAAGCCTGAACGCAGCCGATGACACGCTCATCCCGCTTGTGACAGAGGCGGATTCCGAAGGCCGTATCACCAAATGCTCATTAGGAATTTACGATCTCCCCTGGCAAGCCCTCGAACATCCCGAATGGGCCGCTGAAATAAAAGCCGAGACTGAGGTAATTCGCGAACGGCTGGAGCAGGCACAGGGTGCCCCGCTACGCTTCATCATCTGGGCCGGCATGGGCGGTTCCATCGAAGACAAGACTCTCTACAACACGGCGCATCTGCTGAAGGCCGGGCCTCGCCTCTATTCCCTCGATTCCACCGACCCCGGCAAACTGCGCGCCATTGTGGAGGACATGCAGCGGCGTTCCGGCGAACCGTTGGCCGCGCTGCTGAAGAGCACCCTGGTGGTGGGTATGGCCATGGGCATGACCTCGTATGAGCCCGTGGTGAACCTGCAACGGCTGGCCGAACTCTTCGAGCGCAACGAAGTGGATGCGCGCGCGAACTTCATCTACATGACGCTGCCGGATTCCGTGCTGGATCGGTTTGCCGGCCCGCGCGGGTTTGAGCGCATCACCCTGCAGCCTGACGCACGAAACTCCACGGCAGGCCGCCACAGCGCGCCTCTCACGCGAGGAAGCTTGTATCCGCTGGCCTTCGCGGGCGTGGACCTGAAGCAGTGGATTTCGGGTGCCCTTCTCACCGATGAGGAAGTAGCCGAAGCTTGGAAGCTATCCGCGTTCCTGCACGCGCAGGGCCTGGAAGGCCGCGATAAAGTGTCTCTGCTGCTGCCCGCATCCTGGGCCGCGGCGGGGCTCTGGACCAAACAGGATGTGGAAGAAAGCCTGGGCAAGAGTGAAGCCCTGGGTATCAAGATCGTCATCGATGAAAAGGTGCGTCTGCGCAGTTTCCGCCGCATCGATGACCCCAAGCAGGACCGCGTGTTTCTGGTCTTCCAGCGCAAAGGCGAGGCTCATCCCGAAGCCAAGCAGATCACAGCGCTGCGGCATGCCGGGTACGCCGTGGCCATTGTTACCGTCGCTGCCGCGAAGCCGCTTTCGTATTACATGCAGTACATCCATTACGTGGTGGGTGGCCTGGGTTATCTGCGATGCATGAACTTCGTGACTCAGCCTTCCGTGGAGCTTTACAAATCCATCGCGAGTGAAATTTATCAAGAATCCGAAGCCGCGGGCGGAACGGCAAACACCGCGCATTGGCGCGACCTGCGCATGCCTCATCCGCGTGAGCTGGCGAACAAACTGAACAAGCTGGATTTCGAATACGGCGAGCTGACCTGGTTCGGCGATTTGCGCTATAGCGAAGAAGGCCGCGCGCTTCGCGTGAAGCTGGAGCGCATTGCGGACCGCGTATTCCGCTCACGCTTGAAGATGCCCGTCGATATCTATGAAGGGCCGACCATGAATCATTCGTATCACGAAATGGTGATAGGGCACGGGCGCTGCTTCAGCATCGTCATGACTCCCGCCAAGCAGGCCCGCTTCCCCGCCGCGCACTACGAGCCGGATTACCACATGGCGCAATTCCTGGCCACCAAGATGGCTCTCGAACAGCGCGGCCGATTGGTGAGCGCGTTCAACGTGGACGATCTGGAAATGCTGGATGAATATTTCCAGCAGGTGGCAAAGTTTCTTTAAAGTATGGCGAATAAACTGGCGCGTCCGAAAGGGAAGCAGGTGCCGCAGGTGCGCGGCGGGCTCCCTTGTGTGGTCCTTGTAATTGCGATTGTGATCTTTGTGGGTGTTCTCTTATTCCTGGTGATGAAATATGCGAGTTGACGGCAGAACGGTTTCGCAATTGCGGCCCGTGGAGATACAGACAGGGTTCCTCGCGACGGCCGAAGGGTCTGCGCTGATCACCATGGGCGCGACGCGGGTGTTGTGCGCGGCCAGCGTGGAAGATGGCGTGCCGCCCTTCTTGCGCGGTCAGGGAAAGGGCTGGGTGACGGCGGAATATTCCATGCTGCCGCGTGCCACCACCAAACGAACCGCGCGTGAGGTGAACAAGGGCAAACCTTCAGGCCGAACGCACGAGATTCAGCGCCTGATCGGACGTTCTCTGCGTGCCGTCGTCGACATGGAATTGCTGGGTGAACGGAGCATCCTGCTGGATTGCGATGTACTGCAGGCCGATGGCGGGACGCGCTGCGCCGCCATCACCGGCGCTTATGTCGCGCTTGCCATTGCCCTCAAAAAATTGGTGGACACGCGAGTGTTGAAGAAGATGCCGCTGCGCGATTATCTGGCCGCGGTGAGCGTGGGCATCGTAAAGAAGGAAGCCATGCTGGACCTTTGCTACGAGGAAGATTCGAAAGCCGAAGTGGATATGAACGTCGTAATGACGGGCGCGGGCAAGTTCGTCGAAGTGCAAGCCACGGCGGAGCAAGAACCGTTCGACGATGACAAGATGGCGGAGTTGACGAAGCTTGCCAAGAGCGGCATCGTGGAACTGATCGCCGTACAGCGAGGTTTGCTGCAACTGCCGTGACGTTATACTGCGCCACCGGCAACGCGGGCAAACTGCGCGAGTTCCGCATGGCAGCGGATGACAGTTTCACTATTGAGCCCGTCACTGGTATAGCCGGGCCGGACGAAACGGGTGCCACCTTCGAAGAGAACGCGGCGGAGAAGGCGATCTACTACAGCGCCTTCGCACCGGGGCTCTTATTCGCCGATGATTCCGGCCTGGAAGTCGACGCGCTGGGCGGTGCACCTGGCATTTACTCCGCGCGCTATGCGGGCGACGACACCGCCAACAACGCTCGCCTGTTGCGGGAAATGGAAGGAGTGACAAACCGCGTGGCACGCTTCGTGAGCGTCATCGCGCTGGCCGAACGAGGCCGCCTCATCAAGACATTCCGCGGCGAGGTGGACGGCGAAATATTGCTCGCCCCGCGTGGCGATGGCGGGTTCGGGTACGACCCTTTATTTTGGTATGAACCCTTTGCCTGTTCGCTTGCCGAAGTGGAAGCGGAACTCAAACACGCGGTCAGTCATCGGGGTAAAGCTATGGCTGCCATGCTCGAATCGCTGCGCACCGCGCGTTAATTCCCGAATATAAACCGGCCGCGCCGCGGGTCCGCACCACCTTCCAGCACGCCCTCGCCGATCTTGATCACCGTGGGCGCGGATAGATTGCTCCACTCGCCCGTGACGTTCACCTTGTGCCCTAAAACCGCCAGGCGTTCGATGGTCGCCTTCGGAATCCGCAGTTCCAAATTCAACTTGCCGGGAACGAACTCGTGGTTCGCGAAAGAGCTGTAGAAGTGCTCGGTCTGGAACCGGGGTGCCTCCACCGCCTCCTGGGGCGACATGTTGAACTCCAGCAGGTTCAGCAGCACTTGCAGCATCGCTTGATCCTGATTGTCGCCGCCGGGAGTAGACATCGCGATCACCGGCTTGCCGTCTTTCAGAACCACCGTCGGGCTAAGCGTCACGCGCGGGCGCTTGCCGCCTTCGAGCACATTCGGGTGCCCGGGCGTGGTGAGCAGTGTTTGCAGTCTGGTGCCGAATGGTATGCCCGTGTCGCCTGCAATCACCGAAGGTAGCCAAGCGCCAGAGGGAGTGGCGGAAAATACGTTGCCGTTACGGTCCACCACGTTCACGCACGTGGTGTCATTCGCGCCCGGCGTCGTGGCGCTTAGCGTGTTACCCGGCAGCGCGGGCGCGAATGAACCGGGCCGCGATTCCATGGAGGCATGCTCGGGATCCACCAGCTTGCGGCGCTCCGCCGCATATGTTTTCGAAAGCAGCATCTCTTCCGGAATCTTCGAAAATTTCGGATCGCCATAGTAGCGGTCGCGATCGGCAAACGCGAGCTTCACCACCTCCACAACCGTATGCAGATATTCGGCGCTGTTGTGCCCCATGGCCTTCAGGTCATAGCCTTCCAGCATGTTCAGCGCTTCCAACATCACCGGCCCCTGGGTCCAGAAGCCGGGCTTGACGATTTCATAGCCGCGATAATTTGTCGTGCGTGGCTGATCGATGTCAGCGTGGAAGCCGGCCAGATCGCTCAAGCGAATCAGGCCGCCGTTCGCTTCCGAAAACGCCGCCATTCGCTTCGCCAGCGGACCCCGGTAGAAGTAATCTCGAACGGCTTCAATCTTCTTTTCGCGTTTGCCATGCGCCTTCTTTTCAGCGGCCATCAATTCACGAAGCGATTTTGCCAGCGCGGGCAAATGCAAAATTTCACCGCGATCGGGGACGCGTCCATTCGGCATGAAGAACGCCGTAGAAACAGGCCAGAGCCGCAGCATGGCCTCATTGTTCTTGATGAACTGCGAGAAAATTTCCGGCAGCGGAAAACCGTCCGCGCGCTCCAGCGCCGGTTGCACTACCTGAGCGAAACTCATGGTGCCGTATTTTTCCAGCGCCAGCATCAGCCCATCGAACACGCCGGGAACCGTGGCCGCCAGGATGCCCTGTCCTGGAATGGGCGGCGTCTTGCCCGGCTCTTCCCACTGCTCCGGCTTGCGCGAATTGTAGAACGCGAGCGTGGCAAGCGCGGGCGCGGTACCCACTCCGCTGATCACGATTGGCGGCTTGCCGGCCATCTTGATGATGAGCGGCATTTCGCCGCCCAGGCCGAAATGGTCCTGCTCCGTCACAGCAGCTGCCAACACGCCGGCCACGCCGGCATCAACCGCATTGCCGCCCTGCTGCAGAATGCGGAACGCCGCTTCCACTTCATAGCTGTTGCCCGCGCCAGCCATTTCATGCGATGCGCGAACAGGCGGGAACATCGTCGCCGCCGGAAGCGGCAAGCAGCACAGCAGCAGCCACGCGCTCTTATGCTTCATATTTATACAGCGCCTTTTCAATGGACGTGCCCACTACTTCAATCCGCTTCAGGTCAGTGGAACCCACGCCGCGCGCTTCGGCAAGCAGAAGCGTGTTGTCG
>JBBROT010000101.1:0-10040 GCA_038229155.1 Bryobacterales bacterium
CGAAAACGCGGGGCAAAGGTAGCGAACCGACACGGGGATCGGTCGCTGTAGAGACCTGGTCCGCGCCGGCTCAGTGCAGTACCCGCTAGACCCAGCCGACATATCGCGGGCCATTCCGGAGAAGCGGAAATGACGACAGGTGGCACAAGCCTCAACGTTGTAGCCTTCTGGCCGGAGCGGATTGAGAACTCGATAGGGCTCGTATTCGCCGCCTAACAGGAATCGAAACGTCGCTCCGAGAAACGTTGCGATCAGCGTCTGGACCGGATAGCCTTGCTCATCCTTTTTAGATCCAGCAACTTGCAACAACATTTCCCTGCGTTCGGAGCCTCGCCGTAACAGGAGCTTTAAGGTGACCACGGAGGAGAGCCTTCTTTTCGCAGCTAGCTCTCGAAGGTTCCGGCCGTTTGGAGGTTTTCGGCGTCGATCAGACGATCGCCGCCATATTCGGAATTGAACTCGCGGAATTCGGAAAATGAGGGGTGGTATGCAATTTCGATTCTAGATTGCTTTCGGTAAACCAGACACAATCGCCTGACCGTTTGTGTACAGATAGTCCGTGCGGCAGAAGTGATCGATTTGAAGTAACAGTAAATCGAGGCGCGATTCGATTACACCTCGTTCGCCGAAGGGCTCCTCGCAGATGCGGCAGTGAACTTCCAACATGTGAGCCAGTGAGTTTAAGTTGGATTCAATTGCTTCGCGGTTGGGAGCCTTGGGGAGAACCTGAGAAGGCGAGGAGTATATACCTGTGAAGAATTCCTGATAGGGCGATGGTTGGCGGGCCTGTTTGAACTGGAAACGAATCAGTTGGTCGTTCAGGTAGATTATGTTTTTCGCGGGAAGTGCATCCGAATCGTCTAAGCCGATACGCATCGCAGAATCATGCTAATGAAGTCTAGGCTCTTTAATGAAGTTTCATTTGGGTGGACACGTGCTGATATCCACAGCGGAGGTTTACTCAAATGAAAAAGTACCTGGGAAGTCTGTTGTTGGGAGCGGCATTGCTTGCGCCTTTGGCTATGCAAGCTGAGGAACACCGCTATTATGATCGCGACCGGCGCGATTATCACGTCTGGAACAACGGAGAGAACCGTGCGTATAACCGCTATCTGGAAGAGCGGAAAGAGCAGCGGCGGCGGGAGTTCAACCGTGAAAAGCGGGAGCGGCAGATGGCTTACTGGCGCTGGCGTCACGATCATTCCGACACAGTGCTTTTCCCACGTTAGGCGTGTGAAGAGGCCGGTTCCGGCCGGCCTCATCGCATAGACTGTTGTAGTGATGAAACAGTTCTTTTTCTTGGGTGCGCTTTGCGCGACTCTTATCGCGGCGGACAAGAATCCGTTTGAGGGCCGTTGGGATATCGATATTAAGACCGCTCAGGATACTTATCCGGGGTGGATGGAAGTGACCGGCGAAGGTTCCGGTTTGACCGTGCGCTATCAACCGCGGGGTGGCGCTGTGCGTCCGCCCGTGGGCGCGGCAATTGAGGGCGACCATCTGGTGGTGACTCTTTCGGCGGCGAATGACAAGGGTCCGGCCGTTGCGTGGAATGTGGCCGTTCGCGGGGACAAGCTGGATGGCACGCTGAAGCGTGGCGATGCGGCCGCTGGGGAACTGAGCGGTGTGCGGTCGCCGGTGCTGAAGCGCGCGGAGCCGAAGAGTTGGGGCAAGGAAGAAGTTCTATTTAATGGCAAAGACCTGACCGGTTGGGAGCCCGTAAATAATCCCGCGAACAGCCACTGGGTGGCTAAAGACGCGGAACTGGTGAATGAGACGAAAGGCTCAAACATCAAGACCACGGGCAAGTATCAAGACTTTCAGTTGCATATTGAATTTATGTGTCCGGAGCATTGCAATAGCGGCATCTATTTGCGCGGACGCTATGAGGTGCAGGTAGGCACGGAAGGCGGTACGCAGCCATCGCATGAGATGGGCGCAATTTATGGTTACACCGCACCCGCCGTTGAAATGCCGATGGGCAATGGTGAGTGGCAGACCATGGACATTACGTTGGTCGGACGGACTGTCACTGTTGTGCGGAATGGCAAGACGATCCATGACCATGTGGAGCTTGCCGGGATTACTGGCGGCGCGCTGGATAGCCATGAGGGCGAGGCGGGTCCGTTTTATCTGCAAGGCGATCACACGGGTGGATTGCGGTATCGCAACATCAAGCTGAAGCAGGCCAAGCGGTAGAGCCGATGCGCACGCTTGGCTTCCTGCTATTAGTTGCACTGCCTGGCGTGGCGCAGCCGCCCGCGGTTGCGCCGTTCAACCTGATTATCCGCGACATGGTGCCAGTGAATTTCAATGGCAGCATCGCTCTCGGCGATTTCAATGGGGATGGCAAGCCCGATTTGATTGGCGAGACCGCGGAAGGTTTTAATATCCGGCTGAACAATGGGGCGGGCTCGTTTTCTTCTACAGGTGTTACTTATCCGTCGATTTCTGTTCCCGCGGGCGTCGCGTTTTCACTATTTGCGGTGGCCGATTTCAACCGCGATGGTTACGCCGATGCGGTGCAACTGACGGCCGTGGGCACATACTTCTATGCAGGCGATGGCAAGGGCGGACTGGCCAAGAGCCGGCGGGTTTCCATCGATACCAAGGCACCGCCTTTGAATCTGGTGGCGGCCGATTTCAACGGCGATGGATTTCTGGATCTCGCCTTCGGAAATTTCGGCGGTGGGCTCAAGGTGTTTCTGGGTTCCGGTACCGGAGACTTCCAGGAGTTGGCGGGTGCTTTTACAGAAAAGCTGCCCGACCCTTCGAGTCCGCGAATATACGTGACCGATTTGAACGGCGACGGGGCTCTGGATGTGATGATGATCGACCTGCTTCCCAGGACCCTTGCCATTCTGATGAACGATGGGACGGGCCATTTCCATGCCTCCCAGGTGGTGCAGCGCGGGAGGTTTTCACGGCCGGAATCGATTGCGGTGGGCGACTACGATCACGATGGCAAACTGGACCTGGCTATCAGTTACTTCGTGGTGAGTGAGAACCCGATTGGCGTGCATCATAATCTGGAACTGTGGAAGCGGGACGCGGGCGGACAGTATGCGTTAGCGAGCACGTTCGCGACGGACGTGCCTTCTCAGGCGACGATGCTGACGGCGGACCTGGATGGCGACGGCAATCTGGATGTGATTGCCGGGTCGAATCCGGACACGACGGTTTACTTCGGCGATGGCGCGGGCGGTTTCGGGCGGAAGGTCACCCTGCCCTTGAGTGGGATGCCGTTCGTGGCCGATCTGGATGGCGATTCCCGGCCGGAGATTGTGGTGGTCTCACGGAAAGTGGCGGCCATTGCCGGAAGCGGCGTGCTGGCTTCGCGCGTGCTGCTGACGCGGGATGCGCCGAACCCTTTCACGTATGGACAGCTTGAGTTTCTTACGGTGAGCGTGGCGGCTAACCCGTCAGCGCCGGCGTTTCCCACGGGCAGCATTGCATTGTTCGAGGGGGCGCGCGCAGTTGCGACTCTGGCGCTAACGAATGGAGTGGCGCGCTTTGCCGTTCCGTTTGTGGCGGGGGTGCATACATACCGCGCGGTGTATAACGGCGATGGGTCTTACGGTGCCGGTTCGGCGGAACTGGTGGTGGCCGAAGCGGGACAGCCCGCCACGGTCAGCGTGTTGCCCACGCAAGACAACCTGGGCCGGAAGATTTTTTCGGTGACGGTGCGCGATGCGTTCGGTACCCCGGTGAGCGGTGTTGGCGTGATCTTCGCCGCCCCTGTTTATGGGCCTTCGGGGCTGTTCGGCTCATCGAATGCGGCGACCGCAATCACGGATGCGAACGGCTTTGCGACCGCTCCAGCGTTCACGACCAATGGTTATGCGGGCACCTTCAGCGTTACGGTTACCATCTCCGGGTACCCGGGGCCGAGCGCGGTTATCCCACTGCAAAACTGATTACTTTTTGATTTGAAAGCGGTCTACTTCGCGGCCTTCGGCATCGATTTGCTTCAGGCGGAACAGAGGGCCATCGATATCGATGACGCTCATGGAATTGACCTGGGCGACGTACTTGCTGGTGAAGGCCTGCCAGGTCTGAGGGCTCTCCTGCTGCTCTGGATTGTACAGGTGCGCGCCACCGGCTCCGCTAACGATATAGACCACGCCTTTCGGCTTCGCCGACGCGCCATCTTCGAATTTTTTGTCGAGCGTGAACTCGCCTGCTACTTCGCCTTTGATGGTCTTTGAGGTTCCATCCTCCTGCTTGCGGGGCTGAAAGGTAAGCGGGAACGAGCGCTGGTAATTGTGAACGTGTCCGGCGAAGACAACATCCACTTTGCCCTGTTCGAAGACGGGCGCGAGCAGGCGCATCCACTGGTCTGTGAAGTGGGTGACGGAGGAATTGAAGCCGGGATGGTGGAAGGCGACGAAGCGCCACTGCGCGTTTTTGGCCTGGGCCAAATCTTCTTTCACCCACTGCGCGAGTGCGGGGCTTTGCCAATCCATATAGGGGTTCGAATCGAGCACGGTCCAGTGAGCGTTGCCGTAATCGAATGAGAAGTTGGCCATGCGCGGATAGCGGGGGCGCGCGGATTCGAGGAAGGCGGGCTGCGATTCGGCATTGCCGATGAGGGTGTGGGCGGTGCCTGCTGAATCGGCCGCGGCGACGGGCCCGTTCAGCGGCTGGTCCCAGTAGAGAAAGTAGGCGAGGGCATCGGGGTAAAGGGAATAATTGCGGAGAGCGGTATCGTGGTTGCCCGGCGCGGCCAGGAACGGTATCGACCGGATCAAGGGAGCGCCGGCTTCGGGCGACGCGGCATTGCTGTTGTAGACGGGGAAATATTTGGTGCGGTATTCGGAAATGCGGCCGGAGCTATAGACGATGTCGCCGGTGATGAACAGAAAATCGGGTTTGGCGAGCGAAGCCTGATAGGCAATCTTGCGCTGTTCGGGAGTGTCCTGCGCGCAATCGCCGAAGAGGACGAAGCGGTAAGGTTGAGCGGCGGCTTTGCGGGCGCGGCCGGTGGATGAAAAGACGGGCTTGCCGGCTTTGAGAACGCGGTACTGGAACTCTCCACCGGGGACCAGTTTGCTCAGCGTGGCACGATAGACGCGGTGCGGCGCAATGCCGGGCACGTCGATTTCTTTCGGCGGATTACCCAGCGTGACTTTGGTATCGCGCGCGCTGGCGGTCTGGAAAGAAGGCGGGGCGGCGGCGCGCCATTCGGTGTCTTTCGAAGTGCGAAGCTCAACGGTCCAGGCGTGATCGATATCGGGCGCGTGCCAGAGCAGCACCAGCGATTCGGATGCGCTGAGGTGCGGCTGATCGCCCAATTGGAGATAAGGAAACTCAACAAAATTCTGATCCTGGGCGCCTGCCGCGAGGGCTAAGACGGCAGTCAAGAGTAACAGGCGCATGGTCACCATTGTGCACGTTCCATATAACTGCGGTGTGAATGCGGGCTGGGAGTAAACTGAAGCGCGTACGCGTGCTGAAATTCTGGCTGAACGTTCAACTCGCGCTGGTGCTATCCAGCTTCTGGATTTTGTGGCTGCTGCCGGTTGGGGTGGTGGTGGGAGTGTTTCTGCCGATGATGCGGGAACCGAGGGGGGTTACGCAGATGGCGGGGCGGCTGGCGATTGGACTTGCCGCCGCGGGGTTTATCTTTCTCACGCATAACATATGGAAAACGGCGAAGGCGATTCCGGATGAGTTGAATCCGAAGGAGCCACCCGGCAAGCCGCTGCGGGAGAGCGACGCGCCGGAGTTGTTTGCGCTGGCGGCGAGGCTGCGCGAGGAGACCGGCATCCGGCAGACGGTGGAAGTATGGAGCGACCTTTCGCCGGTGGTTTCAGCCGTGGCGTATTCAGCGCATCTGGCGGCGGAAACCAGGATCGCGCTTCGCAATGGATTTGCGGCCCTGTCGGTGCTTTCGCGCGGGCAACTGGAAACGCTGCTGCGTTATCACTTGACGATACTCACGTTCTCTCCGCGGCTGATCAGCATGCTTCTGAAGGCGCGCATGCTGGCTGAGGCGTCAGTGTACTTTGTGCCGTACGTTCTGGCGTTCGACGGGAATCTGCGGAAGGTGGAGCGATACGCCCGGAAGCGGGCGTCGGCTGACCGGGCGGGAGCGGGCGCGGCGATCGAGATGAGTATCGAGATCAGCCAGGAAGCTACCCGGCAGTTCGACCTTTTCTGGGCCACGGATATACAGATGTTTCTGCAGACGGGTCACTTGATGCCGGTTGCCGAAGGCTTTGCGCGGCACTGGCACCGATTGCGCACTGAGACCGGTGAAACGGTGGTGGCGGAGGAAGACCTGGCGTTTGGCTTTCTGCGGAACCCGCATACGCTGGAGAGCCAGTTGACGGCGGGTCTGCTGAAGCAGAACCCCGCGTTGGAACGCGCGCAATGGGAGCAAGGGGGACCGATTCTTATGGCGATGTGGGAGCAGGCCAGCGATGCGATGAGTGGCATGCTGGCGGGCATTCAGGCAGGCGGTTTGTGCGATTTGATGCGCGATGGCGCGGTGCCCTTGGGTGCCAAGCTCTTCGAGAAGCCGGGGAGGCCGCACGATCCGGACGAGCTTCGTTTGTGGGCTGGTCAGGCGCTGGCAGCGGCACTGGCTGTTGCGTTGCGGCGCTCGGGTTGGCGGTTCCTTTATACGGGTGCGGGGTCGAAGATGGAGTTCGGGAAAGATGAGTTGAGGCTGGCACCTTTTACCGCGATGCAGGGCATGCTGAGCGGCAAGATGAGCTGCGGGGAGTGGGCGGAGATTTGTGAGAAGCGCGGGATTGCGGGACTTCTTTTGAGCAAAGCTGCTTTGAGCAAGGCGGATGCGAGTTACTGATCGGCCTTTTCGAAATCCGCTTTGGTGACCAGCTTGAGATTGCGAGTGGTTTCGGCGGAGACGCGTATTTGCAAGGCTTCGTCGCGCCCCTGCAGCGCGTCGCTGAGCATGAGTTGATCGATCGCGCGCGGGTCACTCACTTCGAGCGCATAGACGCGATAAGATCCGGGGGGTAGCGGGAAGGAAAATTTCAGGGGCTGCCCGGCGGGCACGCTGTCGATCAGGTTGTTGTGGGAAACCTGGCCGGCGGTGGCGAAGATGAGCACCTTGGCGGGGTGAGACTCGCCCAGTTGGACTTCGCCGGAGAGCGTGCCGGTGCCGTAGCCGACGTTGACGGTGAGGGGACCGGCGGCGCCTTGCTTCAGCACGAATTCGGGCCCGTCAGTGGTCTCGCCGCCCACATCGACGGATTGCACGAAGCCGCCCATGGCGGAGACGCGATAGCGCGCGGGCGCGGCGCCCTTGAGCGTGAAGGAACCGTCCTCGGCGACGGGCGCGGAGACCGCGGTGCTCTGCTCATCCGTTTGCGTGAGCGTGATCATGCCTCCGCCGTTGGGCGTTCTGCTCTGGGGCGGCTGGTTGGGGTTCGGCGGCGGCGCTTCCTTATGAATGACGCCGGAAAGCGAAGCGGGCGGTTGAATCTGAATGGTGATGTCGCGCGGTTCGTCCGCGACCTGAATGGTTTCGCGGGCCAGGAGCGAGCGTTCCGGGCCGGAGGAAGTCAGCATGAGCGTGTACGTTCCGGGAGGCACGTTGGGAAGGCTCAGGACGCCGGTGCGCGGTTGCATCGTGCCTGCGATACCGTTCATGCCGTTTGGGAAGGGACTATCGATGGGAACCAGATTGGCAAAGAGCCGGCCCCTGCGTTCCTCATCGAGGCCGTTGACGTGGATGGAGACGGTGGTGACTGATTGCAGCGCCATGCGGAAATCGAAACCGCGCGCTTGCTGGCCGGGCGTGAGCTTGATTTTTTGCGCGCCTGCAAGGGCGAGGGTGCCCGGATAGTAGTTGGGCGCGTAGGCGAATTGCGGGCCGGTGGGGACGGCGTTGGGCGGAGCGAAAGCGCGCGGCTGCAGATAGGGCGCGTGACAGCGAGCCTGCAAATAATAGCGCCCCGCCGCTAAGTTGGAAATGGTGTATTCGCCGGTGGCATTCGTATTGGCCATCTGCATGGGCTGAATGCTTCGCTCGACTGTCCGGGTGAAGAGGCTGACGTTGCAGTTGGCGAGCGGGTCGCCATCTTCATCGGTGACCTTGCCTGAGACCGTTACGCCAGGGATGAGCGAGACAGTCAAGCCGCGCTTCTGCTCGCCGGGCGCGAGTGTGACCTGCTCCGGTGCCTGCCGTGTGGATATGCCCTGCGGATAGGCGGGATGATTCGCGTAGACGACGTAATTGCCCGGGGGGAGCTGATCGAACGTGAACGAGCCGGAAGCATCCGTGACCACGAGCGATTGCGGGCCGGCAAAGCTGACGCGCACCTGAGCCTTCTTGATGGGTGTGCCGGTGGCGGAATCCGTGACGGTTCCCGAGAGAGAGCCCCGGGGACCGGAGTATTCGGGCTGCGCGGGCGGCTGCGGGAACTGTTGCGGATTGCCGTTCGATTGGATGGTGGCAGTGCCATCGGTGCGCATGACGCGGCGCGGCAAGGGCGCTTGCGCGGAGAGTACGATGGTGCCGAGGGCCAATAGTGAGGCAAGCTTTCTCATTGGGCCGCGGAGACTATGACGGGCAGAGTCAGAGTTTCGGTTGCACCTTCTTTCAATTCGAGAGACTTCGATTGGCTTTCGAAGGGAGTTAGAAATGCGGGGTCTTGCCAAGCGCCCGTTTCCACATCCTGAAACGCGTAAAAGCGGTATGTGCCGGGGTTCAAGCCTTCGAACTTGAAGTGGCCTTTCTCATCGGTCTGCGTGGTGGCGTAAAAGCTGAACACTGGCGCAAGGCTGCCGGTGGGGGCGGCAAGGACGGTGGCGCTGGCGGGCGTTGCGAGCGTCCCTTCCACTTTCGGCGCGGCGGTTGAGACTACGATGGCGAGAGGGCCCTTGGAGTTCGGCCCGATTTCCATATCTTCCAGGAGCACATCCTGTTTGCCGAGCCGCATGGACTTAATATATGAGCCGGGCGGCAGAGGCGCGACGTTGATATCCCAAATGCCGGCCGAAATTTCAGCAAAGGAAAATGCGCCAGTTTTCACGTTGGCCTGAACCGGACCTTGCGAAGGCAAGGCGTCGCCAGGGAAGAGGACGACGCGAAGGTTGTTCAGTTGGGCCGCGCCGGAACCTTGCACCGAGACGGAACCGCTCAAGGGGATGCCGGGCTGCAGGGTGATGTTGACTTCGGTATCGGTAGACGAGAGGCGGACGCGGGAGACAGTGCGCCGGTTGCCGGCTTGCGCAATGATGCGGTAGAGGCCGGGAGGCAGCGCCGCTACGTGAAAGCTGGGGTGCGCGGGATCGATATGTTGCGTGCCCATATTGAAGCGCTGATCGAGAGCGATGGAATCTGGCTCCACTTGGAGCGATACGCCTTTGGCCTGTTCAGGGATTCCGGATACGGTACCGTGCACGCTGACCTGTGGCGCAAAGTTGAGTTGGAAATCGATATTCGGCGTATCCTGGGCAGCCGAAACGAGGATGGGGGTAGCGGAACTCAGGCTATCGGCGTGAGAGTAGAACTGCGGTGCGATGGTTTCAAGCGGCAGCGTCTCTCCGATGATGGCAACGGGGTGCGTGCGCTGGGCTGGCTGGTGATTGCCCTGCGCGACGGCCCAGTATTGGCCTGGAAGAATGTTACCCATCAGTTCGTAGTGCCCTTGCTGATTGCTGTTGCCACTGGCGACCATTCGATAATGCGGCTTGCCGCGATCCATGCGGCGGGAGTAAAAGCCGACCTGAATGCCTGGCAGAGGGTCGCCTTCGGCGTCGTAGATGTTGCCGCTGACGGCGTGCGCGGGGATGAGGTGGAGGGTGATAGCGGTGCGCTGTTCGTCCGCGGCAAGAGTGAGAACGGTGCCTAGGCGTTGGGGTTTGACGGCACCGTAATTCACGGTGAAGAAGCCATTGCGCATGGCATGCAAGCGGTAGCGGCCGGGCGGGATACCGGGTAGGGTATAGCGGCCCGCGCCGTCAGTGATGGCGACGGCAAAGGAACGGTCTTGGGCGAGACTGGTGAGGATGACGGCCGCTTTGCGAACCGGGCCGCGATCGGCATCGTTGATCACGATGCC
>JBBROT010000102.1:0-10021 GCA_038229155.1 Bryobacterales bacterium
AAAGCGGTAAAGAGCAGCGGCGCTGTTTCACCGGCAATACGCGCCACTCCTAAAATTATACCCGTCAGCACGCCAGAGAGAGAGGCGGGCACCACCACGGACGCAACCGTTTTCCACTTGCTGGCACCGAGAGCCAGCGCACCTTCCCGCAAATTATTGGGCACGGCGCGCAGAAATTGCTCAGTGGACCGGACGGTGATGGGGATCAGCATCAGCGCCAGGGCAAAGCCGCCCGCCCACGCGGAGAAATGGCGCATGGGAACCACCACCACGGTCCAGGCGAAGATGCCGATGACGATGGAGGGAACACCATTCAGCAAATCCGCCATGTAGCGAATGATGTAGGGGAACGTTTTGCCTCCGAACTCGGAGAGGTACACACCGCCGAGGAAGCCGATGGGAACTCCAATGGCGGTGGCAATGAAGATCATCTTGACGCTGCCGACGATGGCATTCGCCATGCCGCCGCCGTTCTCACCGGGAGGCAGGGGAAGCTTCGTGAAGAAATCCCAATCGAGGGCCTTGCCTCCGTTATAGACCAGATAGCCGAGAATCAGAAACAGGACGGAGACCGTGAAGAACGTGCACAGCCCGGTAAGGCTGAGCATCACGTTGTTCAAGGCGTAACGCCGCTTGGTGCGCGCGTCCATCATCATGAGAGAGCAGAGCCTTTCTTGGTGGTGGCGATAATCAGAATTCGTGCCATTCCGTTAATCACAATGGTGAGGAGAAAAAGAACCAGGCCAAGGTAGATGAGCGAGCCCAGATAGACGTCGCCCGAAGCTTCGGCAAACTCGTTCGCAATGGAGGCGGCTATGGTGGTGCCGGGCGCGAACAACGACGCGCTGATGGCGGGTGTGTTGCCGATGACCATGGTGACGGCCATGGTTTCTCCGAGAGCTCTAGCAAGGCCGAGGAAGATGGAGCCGATGATGCCCAGGCGGGCAAACGGAACTACCGCCTGCCATGTGGATTCCCACTTGGTGGCACCCAGGGCAAGCGCGGCCTCACGCTGATCGTTGGGCACATCCATCAAAGCTTCGCGCGACAAAGAAATGATAAAGGGAAACGTCATGACGGCCAGGATGCATCCGGCGGCCAGGTACCCCACGCCGTACATGGGCCCCTGGAAAAATGGAAGAAAGCCGAGAGTGGCTTTCAAGAAGGGCTCGCCGTAATTCCGCAGCAGCGGGATAAGCGTGAAGATGGCCAGCAGACCATAAATCACGCTGGGAACCGCGGCCAGCAACTCCACCAGGAACGAGGCGATGTTCGAGAGCCGGCGGGGTGCCATTTCCGAAAGAAAGATGGCGGCACCCACGCCGAGCGGCACCGCAATCAGCAGGGCGAGGAATGAGGTGAGCAACGTGCCGTAGATGAAAGGCAGCGCACCGAACTTCTCGCCCGTGGGGTCCCAAACCGAACTGGTAAAAAAGCCGAAACCGAACTTCGCCCTGGCCGGAGCGGACTTCATGTACAACTGCCAGACCAGCATGACGGTCACCAGAAGAATGGTCGAGGCGAACGTCAGCGTGATGGCAAAGGCAATCTCGTCACCGCCGATCAAGCGGCGTGCGAACGATTTGCTTTGCCCCGCTGGCGGAGCGGCGATAAAGGAACTGGCCATGGCGAAGACGGGGGATTCGTTCCGAAGCTACTTAATCATTGCGATGGCTTTGGTTTCTTTCGCGACCACCGATTTTGGCAGTGGGGCGTAGTCCAGAGCGGCTGTACTGCTTTGGCCGGTGGTCAGCATCCAGGTCAGGAAGTCGGTGACGGCCTTCTTCTTGGCGGCGTCTTCGAACTTGCTCGGAATCAGAAGCCAAGTGAAGGTGGAGATGGGGTAGGACGCGGCACCGGGCGCGTTGGTGATGGAAACGCGGAAATCTTCCGGCATGTCCTTGGCGGCACCGGCCGCGGCGGCGGTAACGCTGGCCAGATCGGCCTTCACGAATTTGCCAGCGGCATTCTTGACCGAGCCGTAACCCATGTTCTGCTGCTTGGCGTAAATCAGTTCGACATAACCGATGGAGAACGGGGTCTGCTTCACAAGGCCGCTCACGCCTTCGTTACCCTTGCCGCGAAGACCGGTCGGCCAGTTGACGGCGGTATCCGCGCCAATCTTCGACTTCCAATCCGGGCTCACCTTCGACAGGTAATCGGTAAAGACGAAGCTGGTACCGCTGCCGTCAGAACGGACGATGACGACGATCGGCTGATCGGGAAGCTTCACGCCGGGGTTCGCGCCCATAATGGCGGGATCGTTCCACTTCTTGATGTTGCCGAGGAAGATTCCGGCCAGCGCTTCGCCAGTGAATTTCAGGTCTTTGGTGATGCCTTCCACGTTATAGACGGGAACAACCGCGCCCATCACGGTCGGGAAGTGCAGCGGCTTCACTTTCATGTCACCGATCTGCTTATCGGTCATCGGCTTGTCGGAGGCGCCGAAATCGACCGTGCCTTCGGTCAGCTGCTTGATGCCTCCGCCGGAACCGATGGATTGGTAGTTGATCTGAACACCGGTCTTTTCCTTATATTGCTGGAACCACTTAGAGTAGATGGGGAACGGGAAGGTGGCCCCCGCGGCGGTAATGGTTGAGGCGGCGTTGGCACCCGAAATGGCTGCCAGGGCAATCGCCGCAACCGGCAGGACACGCAATTTGACGTTGAACATAGAACTTCTCCTTGATCTCACTTTTGGCTTACATTTTCTCACTTGAACATTACAAGACAGTGACGGGCCGATTTAGAACTTAAACAGGAACTGTCCCTGGTACCGATAGGTGGTATTCGCACCCCGCTGCAGGGGAACGAACAGGAAACGGGCCGGATCGTTGCGGCTGATCTCGTCCTGAATGTAGAACCGGTTTTCCCAGGTGAGGAAACGGTTGATGCCGAAATCCACACGAAGGGCATGAGTCTTCAGATTGACACCGATTCCCGTCCCCACGTCATCATCGCTGAACTGGCCAACCAGAGCGTTGGCCTCTTTGTAGTGATATCGATAGCCGACTTGAACATCGCCCAGCTTCTTAGCCTCACCCAGGCTCAGGCCCGCAAAGTAGGCGTTTTGCAGGAAGTCGGCGCTGGTGTTGCGGGTGGCCTGCAGCCAGAACTGGAAGGGCAGGTTGCGCTTCCCATACTTCCATCCGCCGTAATTGAGCTGGTAGGAGCCGCGGATGATCTGAAATCCTTTGGCCGTGTAAATGGGGCCGCCCGCGGTGGTGGTGCCGTTACCCGTCTGGGGCAGGTTTCCCGTGAGCGTGATTCCGGTGGCGGGGAATTCCACCAGCGGCGCGCCGGCGGCTGTGGAAGCGAATGCGATCTGATTGGGATTGCGGAACGCGAGGAAGTCTCCGGTGATGATCTGATTCCAACGCGGATTGAAGACGGAGCGCACAACCACGCCCTGATCGAACATACCGGAGGCTGGAACTCGCTTGCCCTGCGCGTATCCGGCGGCAATGTACGGCGAGCCGGCGGGAACTATTTGCACGTTCGGGTTCGACAGGATGTACTGGCCGGCCTTCAGTTCCACGAAGTTTCCGTGGCTTGTGAAGAGGCGGGCAATCTCATGAAAACCATTGAAACGGACGTCATCGTCGAAGACAAACTGAGAGCCTTCGTTGCCTCGCTTCTTGTCCAGATCGGGGTCGCTGACTTCGGTAAATACCTCCGGGCCACGGCCACCGCGAAACGAAAGATATTTGGTGGGGTTGAAATCGACCCAGGCCTCCCCTAGCGAGATGGGAGCGCGCACGCTGAAGCCGGCGAAATCGGCGTCCTGAGTGAGCGGGTTGTTCAACGGTTCGGTGGCAATCTGTACGTGAACCTTCGCAAGCGGGCGCTCAGTGCCTTCCGATGCAAACAGATCTTTATCGATATTGAAGCGGAGACGATACCGGCCGCGGGCGTTCTGCGCGGGAGCCGCGACATTGTTTCCCGACCGGGCGATCAGATCGGCGCGCAAGCGGAAGTCACCGCTGAGTGCGATGCCGCCCAGCAGCGAGGAAAGCTTTGCCAACTGCGCCGAAACCACATTTCCCGCTGGCTTCGATGCCTGCAACATACTCAGGCTGTCCAGCGCAGGCGAGGGGGGCGCGGGGATCGCGGGCGACAGGGGAGCAAGACTAGCCACCTCTCCTAAACTGCGAGGCCTGGCTGCGTTCATACCGCCTGCTGCGTTCGTACCGCCCGCGGGGCTCGAATTCGCGGCGGCAATGCGCACCAGGGATTCGATCATCGTCTTCTGATCGTTCAGCGCGGTGCGGAGCGCTTCCAACTGCTGCTGCTGGCTTGCTAACTGCGCTTTCAACTGGTCCAGTTCACTGCGGCCGGATGGTCCGGCGGTGCCGGCATCGTCCGCCGCGACGGCGATTCCCGCGCAGGCAAGCAAACCGATTAACGTAAGACGGGCAAGAAAGAATTTTGGCTGTTTCACTCTATCCTCAAAGACAACGAATTCTTTTGAAGATAGCTGCTACAAATTACAGTTTTATGACCAAGGGACGATTTCGCGAAAGTTGAGGTGCTATTAAGTTCTAACGGCACTTTCGTCGATGACGCGCGAGTGACTATGACGGACATCGATTCCGTTTACCAGGAAGAGCACATCTTCGGCGACATTGGTGGCGTGATCGGCGATGCGCTCCAGGTTGTGCGCGATGAACATCAAATCCACGGATGGATGGACGGCGCTGGAATCGCCTTCCATAAATGAGATGAGTTCGGCATAGACGGCATGCTTCAGATCGTCCACTTCGTCATCGGCGGCCAGAACGCTATGGGCCATATCAGGGTCGCGCTTGACGAAGGCGTCCAGGCTCTTGTGCACCATGGATTCCACAAGGCGCGACATGTGAGGCACATCGATCAGAGGCTTCACCTGGGGCTGCCGGTTCAACGATACGGCGCGCTGCACAATGTTGACGGCCAAGTCTCCCATGCGCTCTAAATCGCTATTGATCTTGATTGCCGCGGTAATGAAACGCAGATCGCGCGCCACCGGCTGATGAAGAGCCAGAATGCGCGTTGCCTGCTCATCGATTTCGATTTCCATTTCATTGATGCGGCGCTCATTTTCCCAAACTTGCTGGCTCAGAGCGGCATCCCGGTCGATAAGTGCCCTGATGCTGCGATGGATGGCGAATTCCACCAGGCCGCCCATCGCCAGAAGACGCTGTTGCAGCTCGTCCAACTCAGCGACAAAGGGCCTCCTGGTCATGATGATTGCGATTGTAGCGCGCTAAGCGATTGATCGTACAATTCGGAGGTGCATCTAGACCGTATTTTCCGGGCGATCAATATTCTGCTTGGCATTCTGACAGTTGCCGTTCTAGCAGCCGGGTACTGGTTGTTCTGGCGGCCGCTGCCGGAAAGCTCCGGTCAGATAGACGCTCCGGTGGAGAGCGAAGTTACCGTGGAGCGGGATGGGCTGGGCGTACCTTCCATTCGCGCGGCGAATGAACAAGACCTGCTCTTCACGCAAGGCTACATCACGGCGGGTGAGCGCATGTGGCAAATGGATGGCCTGCGCCGCTTCGCCGCGGGTGAACTGGCGGAGATTATCGGGCCCGGCGGGCTGGAGTTGGACCGCGAATCCCGCAAGCTGCGGATGCGGCATATCGCGGAGCAGGTCTATGCCGAACTGGATCCGCGCGACCGTGCGCAGTTCGCCGCCTACGCGCGTGGCGTGAATCATTACCTCGAAACGCACCGCGGCAATTACTCGTTCGAGTTCGCCGTGCTGGGCTACGACCCGCGCCCGTGGAGCGTGGTGGATTCCATTCTGGTGGGTCTCTATATGTACCGCAACCTGACCACCAGCTATCCGGAGAAGCTGGTGAAGCGCAATCTGGCGAAGGGTGGCGACGCGGCGAAGATCGATTTTCTTTTTCCTCTGCGCGCGGGCACCGAAACGCTTCCCGCCGGTGACGTGCAGCCCGGTTCGAACGCGTGGGCAGTATCGGGCGCGCATACCTTGAGCGGCAAACCGCTGCTTTCGAACGATATGCATCTGGAATTTTCCATACCCGGCATTTGGTTTATGACGGGGCTTGCCGCGCCCGGGCTTCATGTGGCGGGTGTGGCGTTGCCGGGCGTGCCGGGAATTATTGTCGGGCACAATGAGCAGATTGCCTGGGGTGTGACGAACCTGCATTTCGATGTGCAGGAACTTTATTCGGAAAATCTGGACAGCGCAACGGGCCGGTATCTGTTTAAGGGCAAGCCCGAGCAGGCGGTGCTGGAGCGCGAGATGATCCGCGTGAAGGATAAGGCACCCGTGGAATACCGGCACTGGATCACACGGCACGGGCCGCTTGTGGTGGACGATGCGGCCGAACACATTTCGCTGAAGTGGACAGCCGCGCAGCCGGGCAATTTTCAGTTTCCTTTTGTAGAGATCGACCGGGCCAGGAACTGGACGGAGTTCACTGCCGCGTTGACGCGTTTTCCGGGGCCGGGGCAAAACTTCGTGTATGCGGACCGCGCCGGAAACATCGGCTATCATGCGACGGGCAAGCTGCCGGTGCGGAAAAACTTTCGCGGCGATGGGCCAGTGGACGGCTCATCGGGAGAGTTCGAATGGGACGGCTATATTCCCTTCGACCGGTTACCCGCCGCCTACAATCCACCGGATGGGTATATCGTCACCGCGAACCAGAATCCCTTCCGCGTGGATTATGGCTACACGGTATCCGGCACGTTCGCCGCGCCTTTCCGCTCCTCGCAGATTCGCGCCATGCTGAAGGCGAAGCCGAAGTTAGGGCCGGACGATACGCTTCGTATTCAGAAGGACGTGTATTCCGAATTCACGCATCGGTTTGCACAGCAGTTGGTGGCCGCCGCCGATACGAAGAAGGCCACGAATCCAACCTTGGCGGCGGTGATTCCGGTTCTGCGGAATTGGAACGGCCAGATGGATAAAGATGGCGCGGCACCTTTCATTGCGACGCTTGCCTTCCAACATTTCCGGCGCGCGATGGCGAACGTGGCATCGCCTGGCAATGGGAGCTTGTATGAAACGCAAATGTCGTCGGGGGCGGTAGCGCGCCTGCTGCGGGAGCGGCCAGCGGGCTGGTTCGCGGATTACGATGACGCTTTGCTGAAGGCTCTTGACAGCGCTGTGGAAGAATGCCGCCGCATGCAGGGGACGGCCATAGACAAGTGGTTTTACGGGCGCTATCTGCAGCTTGCGGTGAATCATCCGGTGGGGCATCAGTTGCCATTTCTGGCTCAGTATTTCGACGTGGGGCCGGTTGCGATGTCGGGCGGTTCGACGACAGTGAAGCAGACCACGGCGCGCCTTGGTCCCTCTGAGCGCTTCAATGCCGACTTGGCCAATTGGGATAATTCGCTCCTGAATATCCCCATTGGGCAATCCGGCCATGTGCTCTCGCGGCACTATAAAGACGAGTGGGACGCGTACTATGCGGGCACGAGTTTTCCCATGAAGTTCGATCGACCGGAAGTGAAAGACCGGCTGATTCTGAAGAAGAAGTAGCTCTTTCTTAAGTCTGTGCCCTAAAGACTTTCGCCCACTCTGCCGAACAATCCCGCAGCATGGGTCCATTCGGCGCGGTAGCGCGTAAGTACAAGTTCGCGAGCGTTTGTTTGGCCCTGGCGATCGCGGCTGTTGCGTCTAATTGGGCGCATCTGACTAAGGCTGGTAGTGCGGGCCTGCACTCGCGCGAGCAGGCGAGGCCGGAGCGCGCGATCTACCCTTATTCCGTCATCCCGGGCGGAGTGCTTTCGAACGCGGAACTGCGGCGGGCGGTAGCGCGGGACCGGGTGGCGGCGGATCACTATCGGGATTTCGCGGTGGAGCGCGCCAAGCTAGAAATTGTGCCGAAGCCGCGGCTGGTATACGTTTCTTATCGCGTGGCGGATCGGGTTTACTGGACGCGCAAGCGCATCCTATTGAAGCAGGGCGAGACGATCCTGAATGACGGCGTGCATCAGGCGCGCACCCGCTGCGGGAACAGAATTTCCGATACCCCGCAGGGAAACGCCTGGAACCCTGAACCTGACGAAAAGACATTAGACACTGTCGCGACTGCCGGGAATACAGCCGAAGATCGCCCGCAATGGGGTCCCACATCCGAAGCGGTCGCGGTACCGGTTCATGTGCCGGGTGTAACTCTGCCGGGTGTCACTCCCGAAAAGTATCTGTCCACCTTCGGACCTGCATTGGTCTCTGGTGAAAGTGCCGGTGGCGGCCCAGGCGCGGGTGCGCGGGCGGGCTTCGGCGGTGGAGGAGGAGGACAAGCCGCAGGGGCGGCGGCGCCCGGTGAAAAGGCCAGCGGTGGAAGTGCCAGTGGCGGAAACGAAGCCAAATCTGAATTGCCGCCGGGGAATTCGCAGCCAGGTACTGCTCCGGTTCCGGGGATCGCAATCGATCGGACCGGGGTGCCGGTGCCGGGATATTACGTGCTGCCGGGCAATGCGGGAAACTCGACGCAACCCAAACATCCCGCCGCTCCTCCCGTGCCGCGCAATCCGGCAACCGGGTATTTGCCGGCGGGTACATCGCTGCCGGTCCCGGGTTCCAGCGTGGAGACTTTTCTGATGGGCCCCGTTCCCAGCATCCCCATGTCGCCGAAATGGCCGCCGAACGTTGTCCCTCCGGCACTGCTGCCGGTCGAAAACGCGGCACATCTGGATATCACCGACTTTGTGCCCGTAGTTCCCAGCGTTCCCCACCTGGAAACAGATCGGCAGGATGCGTCACACGCCCAGGTTCCGGAGCCGGGCACCTGGCTCGAAGGCCTGTTGGGCGCGGCGCTATTGGCCGCGGTTTTGACGATCCGGCATCGCGGTTTGAAGCACGAAAAACAAGCGGCAAATTGAACAGCCCGGTTTGCGCGCCTTGCATCAAAAGGAATAGACTACTCGTTTAGATTCCCGTAGGAGACAAGATTCGTCATGCCCGAACAACAACCAGATCTTACCCGCGATTTTACCCGTCGCGATGCGCTCAAACTGGCCAGCGCAGGAGCGGCCGCCGTTGCGGGAACCAGCAAACTGGTGGAAGGCGCGCCGTGGATCCAGAAGGTGAAAGCCGCGAACGATACCGTTCAATACGGCATCATCGGCGTAGGTAGCCGCGGCTGGTATCACACCAAGCACCTGAAAAATATCGATACCGGACGCTGCACGGCACTCTGCGATGTGGATCAAAGCCATTTGGACCGGGCCGCGGAAACCATCGGAACGAATCCGGCTAAGTTCAAAGATTATCGCGAGCTGCTGGACCGCAAGGATGTGGACGCGGTCCTAATCGCAACGCCTCTCTTTCTCCATTTCCCCATGACGCGGGATTCGCTCATGGCCGGCAAACACACCTTCTGCGAAAAGAGCATGGTGTTCAAGGCCGAGGAAGTTCATGCGCTGCGAGCCTTGGCCAAAGAGCACTCGAAACAGATTTTGCAGGTGGGCCTGCAACGCAGGTACAGCCGTTTCTATCAGGCCGTGAAAGACATGATCGATAAAGGCGTTCTGGGCGAGGTCACGCACATGCAGGCGCAGTGGCACCGGACCCCGGGCTGGAAGATGAGTCCTTATAAGGACCCGGCCGAGCAGAAGTTAAAGAACTGGCGCCTCTATAAAGACTATTCCGCGGGCATGGCCGGTGAGCTTGCCTCGCACCAATTGGATGTGGCGGATTGGATGTTCGGGTCCGCGCCCGAATCCGTCATGGGTGTGGGCGACCACAGTTTCATCTTCGACGGCCGGGACATCATGGACAACATCCAGATGATCTACAAAGACCCCGCCCGGGCCGACGGCAAAGGCTCTAAGAAACTCACCTGTAGTTACATCTCGACCAACTCGCACCTGCCGTATTTCAATTCCACGCGCACCGAATTCGGCGAACTGATCATGGGCACCGCCGGCTCCGTCGAGATTACCGTTGGCGACGATAACAATCCGGCCCTCGCGACTTGGTTCCGGGAACCGACTCCGCCGCCCACCGTCACTAAAGCCGGCGCGGTGAAAGAGGCTCATGTGGCCGGTGCCA
>JBBROT010000103.1:0-9907 GCA_038229155.1 Bryobacterales bacterium
CCATTCCATTGTGGAACTGAACGTGCTTCCAACCGAGCCCAGCCGGGTCTATGCATTGACCAAGCATCAAGGGATTTTTACCCTTCCGCTAGACATATTTTCAGCGGGCGCAAAGCACATGACGCCATAGGAATGGAGATTCAAGATTAGCCCGACAGGAAAACAAATGACGAAAATACGACGATTAGGCTTTACTACTCCGCTGCTGGCCTCAGCGATTTTGCTAAGTTTATCCGGCAGCGCGTTGGCGCAGAGCGGATCCACCAGGTCCGGGGGCATGATGATGTCGAACTCTGAAGATTTCATCAACGCGCCGCGCTTTGAAGTTGGAGTCTTCGGAGGAATTCAGTTTTGGAGACTGAACCAAGAACACACAAACAATCCGAATTATCTGGAAGAAGGCCCAGCTCTCGGAGTGCGTGTCGATGCGGATTTTAACAAGCATTTTGGTATGGAGTTAGCCTGGACTTCCTGGGCTGAAAACAACCTGCAGTTAGGCGTTTCCGCGGGTAGCCCCGTGGGTATTCAGTCCGTGGGTTTGGGCGGCCGTAATGGCCAGGTGTACCTGGGACCGATGCTTTACTTGACTGGTCCGCAGAGCAAGTTTCGCCCGTTCCTGACGGTTGGCGCGGCATACCAGTATTTCTGGGTGACTTCGAACGCGAGGTCGCAGGCGCAATCCACGGCTCTGCCGTACAGCTATTTCCACCTGAACCAGTTAGATAACTCGGATGGCCCGGCACTGGTTTACGGCATGGGCCTGAAATACAACGCGAGTAAGCGCATTACCTTACGCGCCGATGGCCGCGGTATCTTTACCCGCAACCCGCACTTCAATCTGCCGGGGCTTTCCACCGGTCTAGGCTCGGTGTACATTCAGCCGGGTGGCACACAGAACGGTGCTCAGCTCACCGTCGGTGTTGGCTACCGTTTCGGTTACGGTCCTCCGCCAGTAGTGGTCGAGAAGGTGAAGGAAGTGGAGAAGGTAGTGATCCGAGATTTCAACTTCTCCTTGAGCGCGAGCCCGATTGAAGTTTGCGCGGGTGAGAGCGTCACCATCAGCTCCACCTCCAGCATCACCGGCGCGACACTGGCCTGGACCGTCAACGGCCAGCCCGTCAGCGGCACCACCACTTACCAGTTCACGCCCACCGAGACCACCACCATCTCAGTGACCGCGCGCAACCCTGGCTACAACGATGTCACAACCACCGCCACCGTGACCGTGAAGCCCTACGTTGCCCCGAACGGCAGCGTAACCGCGAACCCGTCTTCGCTTACGGTCGGCCAGAGCAGCCAGATTTCCTCGAACTTCACCGGCCAGTGCGGCGGCACCATCAAGGCGGCTGTCTGCACCGCGTCTGAAGGCACGCTGACCGGCACCACCTTCGATTCGACCAATGTCGCCTTCGATGCGGCAAACAGCGATGAGCAGACCAAGTCCGTGACCATCTCTTGCACAGCGTCTGACGATAAGGGCAGCGGAACGGCCACCACCAGCATCACGGTTCGCAAGCCAGCCAGTGCCAAGGCCAGCCGCATGCCTGATCTGATCTTTGCTCCGAACTCTTCCCGCGTGAACAATTGCGGTAAGCGTCTGCTGTTGGAACAGCTCAAGACCTACCTCGATAAGGACCCGACCGGTAAGGTTGTATTCGTCGGCCATAGCACCGATCGCGAACGGACCAAGGGCTTGGATCAGATGCGCGCTCTGAATGCGGCTGCTGTTATCAGCGGCGGCAATGGCATCTGTCTGAACTTCGCTCCCACGCAGATCCTGATCGATGCGGAAGGCACCAAGCAGAACGGCGTGGACTTCCAGCCCTTCTTCTGCGGTACTTCCACCACACCCAAGACCGCGGAACGTGGCGGCTCCATGGTGAACGCAACCGACAAGACGGCGCAATACCGCCGTGTCGAAGTTTACTTCGTCCCGACCAACGCGCAGGTCCCGGCTTCCGTCACGAACTATAAGGACGCCACCACCTACAACGTCAACAAGATGGGCTGCCCCAAGTAAGGCAAGCTCCTCAAGCAAAACAAAAGGCCGGCTCTTCCCGAGAGGGGAGGTCGGCCTTTTGCGTTTGAGACCAGGCGCGAATTACCAAAGGTACTGCTTGGCGATTTCGCGTTTGTTGTATCCGTCCAGCACATGCACCACGCGAATCTTCTTCAGCGTCACCGGAGAGAGTTGGCCGATGGGGATGTAGATAATGGTCCGGTCGAAACGGGCTGCAATCGTCCGGAAAGCGGAACGGGGCGGCTTGGCCGCAACATAGACCACGTGTTTCTCAACCGAATAATCCAGCGCCGCCAGCAACAGGCGTTCCGATTTACTTTCGGCGATGTCGTAGTCCGGATCGTGCCACACATCGTACATGCGGCGCGCTGGCAGGCTCATCAGGAAGCCGCCATACTCCCCACGCCCTATGCCAGGGCCCACAAGATTCTCGAAAGGGAACGTGGAATAGAACGCCATGTCGCTTTCATTCTGATGCTCACCCAGCCAAGTGGTCATGTAGGTGTAACGTCCGGTCAGGTCTTCATCGAAGATGACGACCACCGATCCCACATCGCCCGTGATCTTGCCGTTTTGCTTTACATAGATCTTGCCGTTGTGCCAGTTGCGAATGGTCTCCCGCAGGTCGATTCCATCCAGTAGCGACGTGGAGAATTCTTCGGTGTGCGCGCGCTCCTCAGAGAGGATGCTCTTGCCTTTCTTTTTCAGGTAGCGGCCGTAATCTTCAATCACCAGATCTTCAGGCGGATAAGAACAGATGCTATCGCCGTTCAATTCGCTGGCCCATTCCCCGGGTATCTTTTCCTTCTTGCGTGGCTTCAGACCCAGCGGGCGAAGCCGCCGTTTCGCGCTTGGTAGCCTGCGCCGCAAACGGATGCGCTTGGTATCCAGCCAGACTTCTTCGGCGGAGAGTTGCGCGGTCGGCAAATCCGACGCTTCCTTCTGGGCGGGATAGCGGCCCGCTGCTTCCCAAAGGTCCCACGCATAGTTGTCGTCCACCACGGAACGCGCGGCCACTGTCAGGTCAAAGAGCGAAGGGCAAAGGTCATGCCCAATGTGGGCCAGATTGCGCGAATACCGGTTCAACATGCGCCGCTGCCAATGGGCCACCCGTTCGCCGGTATTTGCCTCGTAGGGCTTTTCCGCAAGGCGGAACAGCGCCATCTGCTCCAGCCTCCGGTCCAGCGCATCCAGCCCATTCGGACCCGAGCGCCGGAACTTCTCATAGCGAAACGAGAGCGCCGGATACTCCTGCAGAATTTCCACCAGACAGGCGGGGTGCGGATTCAGCAACTCAATGCCATCGCGGCGGCCGCGCGTCATGGGCTGAGCCTGCGGCCGCTCCATCGCATCCAGCACCGGGTCCAACAGGTTCAAGGAGAGCACCATCAGAACGCGCGCAAACGGGTCAGTCCCTTGCAGTTTCCAGGCGATGCCATCGGCGTGGCGCTCGGTTTCCGCTGTGCGCTCTTGCGGGTAAACGCGATAGCTCTCCACATAGCGCGAAACAGGAATGCTGCGCAGCGAATAGGTATCCGGATAGGCGTCCGGCAAGTGCGGGCGGCTACCGGTATCGGGGTCGGTGAAAACAACTTCAGCGCCTATTTCAAGAGCGGTGCGGATCGCTTCGGTGAAGGGGTCGGCCGGTTCCACGGGAACATAGACGGCCTCATCGGGATCGTCGCCATCGGGATAGAGAATGACCGAGATTTCCGGCAGGCGGCGCACGGCCTTGATCCAAACCGCGCGCAACGTTACGGGCAGTTCCAGCGCGACAACCTGCGGCTTTTCCGCCAGTATGGCTCGCCGGATTTCCGCGGCAAATTCCAGGCGGCCTGGTACAACGGGAAAGTAGAGAAAGCGGCCCCGGCGAAGGCTGGCGAAATCAGGGCCTAAAAAATCAGGAGACGTTGGCTGTTCCGGCTCGGGCATAACGAAGCGCTTCCTCACCCAATATCTCAAGCACGGCGGTTTCAAGCGCATCGCGTTCGTGTGCCGGCTCCGTAGCCAGGCTGCTCAGCTTGATGGCGAAACGCCCGATATTGATTCCGTCGCGAACGCTATAGCGCTCATCGGCGGCATGCGCGTGTTGCAGGAAGTCCGTCACATATTTCAGAACCCGCTCTTCGGCGAAGGGCAGATTCTCTCTCAAAATCATCAACTCTTCGTCGCGCTCCGGGAAATCGATCAGGATCTGCGGCTGAAGACGCGAATGGATATATTCGGGCAACTCGAACGTGGAGGCATCGTCATTCATGGTGGTCACCAAGCGGAAGTTAGCATGCGCCTTGATCTTGATGCCGGCAACAACAGACTCCACATAGCGCCGGTTATCGAGCAGCGGCGCAAGCGAGGCCCAACTCTTCTCGCTCATGCGGTTGCCTTCATCCAGAATGACGATGCCGCCCGTCAACATGGCGGTGACCAGCGGGCTGGCGACATAGCGAAGCCTGCCCGCGCCCTCAAGCACAGGGGTGACCAGCAGATCTTCCGGCCGCGTATCGAGCGTGGCCTGCATGATGAATACATCGCGCCCCATGCGCTTGGCCGCCGCATAGGCGAGCGTGGTCTTCCCCACGCCGGGCTTGCCCAGCAGGCGCGGGCTCATGGGAAAATCCTGCTCATTCACCACCAGCCATGCAGCCAGCAACTGGCGCATCAATTCTTCCTGCCCCACCCAGCGCACCGACAGCGTATCGGGATGCGCCAAGTGCAGCGTAACGCCGTCAATATCTACAGTCATGAAGTCTTATTGTCGCAAACTGCTTTTGCGCCATTCCGCCAGATGTGGCAGATAGAGAGCTTCAAAGGTGGGTGTAATGCCGGGCGGCGGAATGGGAAACAGCTTCAGCAGAGGCGCGGCTTCGGCGGGATGGCCGGTTTCGAGCAGGGTCCAACCATAGAGGTAGGCGGGTCCCGAGTCGTTCACGTTGGTGGTCTCATAGATCTGTTTCCAGATCGCGGCCGCCTCAGGCATCTGCTTCGCCAGCAGAAGCGCGTAACCTACCGCCAGCCTGCGGATGTCGGCTCCGTTGGGGCCGGAGAAGGTGGCCTCGGCGCGGCGCTGCCACTCATCAGGAGTAGCGGGAGGTTGGGCCAGGAAGCGAGCCACCGCAGCGTAGGCCACTATCCGTGACTGGCCGGAACGCAGAGCAAGCTCCGACCATTGAGCGGCTTGTTGATTGTCATGCGCCACCGCGGCCCAGATAGACGCCTGCGAATAGGCGACGGCGCGCCATCCTGGCTCGGCGGAGGCGGCGAACGTCACCATGGCTCGCGTGGCTCGATCGGTTTGCCCGGTTTCGTACTGCCACACGGCAGCGCGATAAGGAGCGGCCTGAGCACCCAGGGCGGAACCCGTGAGCAGAGCGCGATGCTTTTCGAAAATAGCGGTGGCGCCGGCGACGTCGCCGGAGAGCAAACGAGCATGCGCGGCCTTCCATGCCGGCGAATAATCCTGAAAGACGGGGTCGGGCGAGGCGAGATAAATTTTCTCCGCTTCCGCGAAATGGCCGGAGGCGAGTTCGATGTCTCCTTGCGTGTCGAAGGAGTTCGGGTCTTCAGGCCGCAGCCGTTTGTATTCCGCCGCCGCGGCCCGCGCTCCAGCCTCGTCGCCCGCAAATAAGGTCGCGTACGCCAGCAGGTTTTGCAGGTTGGGGTCGAGGGGCGTGCTGGCAATCAACTGGCGGTAGTGACGAGCGGCTTCCGCGGGCTTCCGCGTCGCCATCTCACTTTCTGCCAGGGTGCGCAGCGTTTCCAGATCATGATCGTCCATACCGGCAAGCTCAGTCAATGCCTTCAGCCGCCCGTCCGCATCGCGCGTCAGCGTGGCCGATTGCAGTTGCAGATAGGCTTTGTCTTCGCCCGAAAAGCCGGAGATGTGCGCGGATGCCGCGGTGAGCAACTCTTGCGCGCGTGGCCCATCGCTTGAGGCGAGCGCGGTTTGTAGAGCGCCCAGATAAGCGGGTCCGAAGTTTGGATCGGCTTGTAGCGCAAGATCGTAATGCTGAAGCGCCGCGGTACCTGGAGTGTCGCGCGCCACCGAGTACTCCTTCAGGGCGGCTGAATCAGCGTTCAGCCCGGGCGGCTTCAACCCATCGAGTTGCTTCGCCAGTGACTCGGCAACCGCTGAAACCGATCCCGTTGCCCGAACAGGTCCAGTCAGCTTCCGCGTCGCGATGTCTTCGGCAAAAGCTGTTGCCGTAATGGTTCCGGAAGAGGAAGTGAAGTACCCGGCGATGAGCCTGCTGGCACCGGCGGCGATGGCTGCCAACCGCTCGGTCGAGATGCCGGGGCTGGGCGAAAGGGCGCGCGGTAAGCGGTTCGCGCCAAATCTGCGCACCAGCAGTTCGCTGAGGGCGCGCCCCTGCCAGTCTTCAGATGGGCTGCCCGATAAATTTTCGAAACGAAGTACCGCCGTTCGCTGTGTGCTGGCCGCGGGTTTACCCGGCTGCCGGCATCCCGCCGATATGAAGAGCGCGCACGAGACAAACGCAAATAAATTGCGGTTATAGTACACGCGGTTCCGAGGCGATCAATTGTTGAAACTCCGGCAGTTCGCGAAGAAATGCGAACTCCGAATCTTCCAGAAACTTCTTGCGTTCGGTAAACCCTTCTTCTAGGGCCTTGCGGATGTAGAGCAACGCGCGTTCTCCTTGACCGGCCTGCGCATAAGTCTTCGCCAGGTAGTAATGGAACTTTGCGCGCTCCGTCACCGAACGTTCCTGAAGCAGCGACCCGTATTGGCTGTGATGCTCAAACACCTCCGGGTCAAGCTCCAACGCGCGCTGATAATTCACAGTGGCATTCTTATAATCTTTGCGGGCGAAGTAAGCCGTGCCTAGATTGCTATAGATGGACGCCGATTTCGGCGCGATCTTCAAAGCCTGCTTATACAAGCGGATGCAGTGGCGATAGCTCTTCTGCGAATAATAAATGGTGCCCAGGTTGTTGACCGCCTCCGAATAGTCGCGGTCCAGTTTCATGGCCGTCTCATATTCCTTGCGCGCGGATGGCATGTTGAGCATCTGGTGATACGCAATTCCGACTTTGTTGTGCAGGACGGCGGAGGAAGCCGGCCCTTCGCGATAAACATCCACCGCTTCGCGGTAATGCTTCATAGCCATGAGAATGTCCCCCCGCTGTTCGGGCGTGAGTTGCCGGGCGGGAGAGGTGGCGGGACGGACTGCGGTTGAGGTATCGAAGAAGTTTTGGTTATCCGGTACGGGAGAAAATGCGGCCAGGCCTACAGCAAAAGCTAGTGAAACCATATTCGGCTCCTCTTTGGACCTTATTACACCACAAACTCATCGTCCAAAAAGGCGGCGGAACACATTGCGTTTTTTTGCGGGCGGGTTCTGGGGATCGCCGGCAACCAACTGATCGTCCTCGCGACGGCGGTCCCGTTTGCGCCTTCCCATCGCAATCGGTTCATTTGGCGGAGGGGGAGGAGGCAAAGGCGAAACTTTGGTAACAGGAACATCCCATCCGGAAACGTTGGTGTTATCCAGAATTCCCGCGCCGCCGTGAAGAGGGCAGCTTCCCACCGGTTCGCTGCCGGAAATGAAAACTTCAGACCGGGTTTGTGGGCAAAACGCAGTGGCGGGCATGCCGGATTCGGGATCGATCTTGATGGTGACCACTCCTTCGGGCGAAGGGAACGGTTTGGCATTTCGGTAGTTGCGCGAAAGCAGTGCGCGCTTCATGAAATCAGCCCAAATGGGAAGGGCGGAATGAGCACCTTCCAGGTTGAGCTCGCGATTGTCATCGAACCCAACCCAAACCACGCAGAGCAGTTCAGAGGTGAAACCAGCGAACCAACCGTCGCGCGAAGTACCTGTCTTACCGGCCGCGGGAACGGTAAAGCCCCGCCCCCGCACGCCCGCCGCCGTCCCGCTCCGCATCACTTCTTCCAGCATGCTTACCATCAGGTAATTCACGCGCGGGTCCAGCACTTGCTTGGTTTCCGGCCGCTCCTCATACAAGCTCTGGCCATTGCTTCCCTTGATCTCCGCCACAAAGGTGGGGCGAACGTAAACGCCCTTGTTCGCGAACACCGTGTACGAGCCAGCCATTTCAATCGGCGTCGATTCGTAAGAGCCCAGAGCCATGGAGGGTGTAGCTTTCAGATCGTCATTAAGCCCGGCTTTCTTCGCCAGATTCACTACCGACCCATACCCCACCATCTCCGCCACTTTGATGGTGGCGATATTCATCGATTTGGCCAGCGCGCGGCGCAGTGTGGTCACACCATGAAACTCATGCTTGAAGTTCCCAGGCTCATACGGCTTACCGTCGAACCAGAATGTGGTGGGCTCATCCACCACGGTCGTTGCAGGGGTTAGTGTCCGCTGGCCGCCATTGATGGCCGTGTTCATGGCAGCCGCATACACCCACGGTTTGAAGATGGAACCCGGCTGGCGCTTCGACGTGATGTGATTCAACTGGCTGGCGGCATAGCTTCGGCCGCCCACAATCGCCTTGATTTGTCCAGTGTGCGGATCGAGCGCAATCAGAGCCACTTGCGGCTCCGGTGCCGTCATTCCCTTGAAGCGCTTCTGCTTGCGCAACTGCTCATCAACGCTCGCCATACCTGCGCGAACCGCATCGGTCGCGGCGCGCTGCAGGTCCATGTCCAGCGAGGAGTACACCCGGTAGGCCTGCGTCTGAAAATCGTAATCGCCGAACTTGTTCAGCAGTTCGTCGTGCAGCAGATCCACAAAGTAAGGTGCGTCCGAAGATTCGCCGCCAGCGCCTGTGGCGAGCTTCAACGGAGTATCGATCGCGACGGCATATTGGCGGTCATCCAAATAGCCGTTCTGCCGCATCAGGCCAAGCACGGTATTGCGCCGCTCGATGATGCGCTCCGGATGGCGGTACGGATTGAAGTAACTGGGCCGCTGCACCATTCCCGCCAGGATGGCCGCTTCGGCAGTCGAGACATTTCTCAGGCTCTTGCCGAAATATGCTTCGGACGCTTCGCCGAACCCGCGAATGGTGAAGCTGCCCTTGTGCCCCAGATCGATCTGGTTGCAATAGAACTCGAAGATTTCCTTCTTGCTGAGCTTCTGCTCCAGTTCAAGAGTGATCATCAGTTCTTCCAGCTTGCGATGGAAACTCTTTTCCGGCTTCAGGAACATGCCGCGCGCCAGTTGCTGGCTCAGCGTGGAAGCGCCCTGCGCATTGCGCCGGTCTTTCACATCCACATAAGCGGCGCGAATGATGCCAAGCGGATCGAAGCCAACATGCTGGAAAAAGCGTTTGTCTTCCACCGAAATCACGGCGTGCACCAGCACTTCGGGTATCTCGTCGTACTTCACCAGACGCCGCTTTTCACGGTTCCTGTCGTAGAGATTGGTGATGAGTTGGGGCTCAAGCTGATATTGCGTGCGAGTCGTGTTGTCGCGCAGCGAGACAATACGAGTGAGCTTGCCGTTTGTAAAGTTGACGACACCCGCTTCCTGTTCGAAATACGATTCGGCCCCGGGGAAAATTTCCACCGAGTCCGATTTCACATTGAACCAGCCCACGCGATTGGAACGCGATTCGCTATAACCGCTCCTCCGCAGCTTCGCCACCACTTCGCTCGCGCTCATCGCATCGCCCACGCCGATGGTCTGCGGTGTGGCGAAAATCCGCGAGGTACTGGTGAACGGGCCGCCGTTCAGCTTCTTATCGATGAGCTTCGAATACTGAAGATAAAAATAAGTGAACGTGGAAATGCCGATGACGGCGAATACGGCCAGAGTGGAAAGAAGAATAATGCCCGGCTTGCGTGTAAAAAAGCGAGCGATGCGATCACGGGCCGATACACGAATTACCCGGGCACCACCATTAGTTGTCGCCACTAGCGTGATTGTCTCAGATTACTCAAGTTCAATCACCCCA
>JBBROT010000104.1:0-9867 GCA_038229155.1 Bryobacterales bacterium
TTCGCCAGCTCGCTCGACCACATCGGGCCCTTCGCCCGCACGGTTCGCGATGCCGCCACGCTCCTCGAAGTGATTTCCGGCCGCGATCCGCTGGATTCCACCTCCGCCGCCGCGCCCGTCCCGCACTATGCCGATTCGCTCGATCGCAACCTGAAGGGCGTCCGGCTCGGCATTCCGAAGGAATATTTCAAAGATGCCACCGGCGAAACCGCGTCACTGGTGCTGCGCGCCATCGAGATCCTCCGCGAAGAAGGCTGCGACGTGCGTGAAATCAGCCTTCCCGCCACAGATTACGCCATCGATTGCTATTACGTCCTCAGCACCGCGGAGGCCAGCTCCAACCTGGCCCGCTATGACGGAGTCCGCTATACCGTCCGTTCACCGCACTCCGATACGCTCTCCGGCATGTTCAACAATACGCGCGGCGAAAGCTTCGGGGCAGAAGTAAAGCGCCGCATTATGCTGGGCACTTACGTTCTGAGCCAGGGCTATTACGAGGCGTATTACAAGAAGGCTCAACAGGTTCGTTCGCTGATCACGCAAGATTTTCAGCGCGCATTTCAAGAAGTGGATGCCATTGTGGCTCCGGTCTCGCCGTTTCCCGCTTTCCGTCTGGGCGAAAAGCTGGACGACCCCCTGCAAATGTATCTTTCCGATATCTATACGGTTACAGGCAGCCTTGCCGGCATCCCCTGTATGAGCGTGCCCTGCGGCCGCACCACGGATAACCTGCCCGTCGGATTGCAAATCCTTTGTAACCACTTTGAAGAATCACGGATGTTCCGCATAGCCGATGCGTTTGAATCGGTAGTAAGGTAAAGAGCGTCATGCCATTTACTCTTCCTTCGCTTCCTTACGCTCCCGATGCTCTGGAGCCGCACATCGATCGCACCACCATGGAGATCCACCATGGAAAGCACCACGCCACTTACGTTACCAATCTGAATAAGGCTCTGGAATCAGCCCCCACACTGGCGGATATGCCGATCGAAAAACTGCTCGCCGACAACTGCGCGGCCGTTCCGGAGAATATCCGCACAGCCGTACGCAACAATGGCGGCGGCCACATGAACCATTCCATGTTTTGGCAAATTATGGCTCCTGGCGCGACCGGCAAGCCGGAAGGTGCCGTGGGTGAAGCGATTCTGGCCGCCTTCGGGAGCCTGGATCAGTTCAAGGAGAAATTCAACGCCGCCGGTGCCGCGCGCTTCGGTTCAGGCTGGGCCTGGCTCATCAAGGACGGCTCCAAAGTGGAGATCATCTCCACCGCCAATCAGGACAACCCCATCATGGACGGCAAGAAAGCCATCATGGGCCTTGATGTCTGGGAGCATGCCTACTATCTGAAATATCAGAATCGCCGCCCGGAATATATGGCCGCCTGGTGGAGCGTGGTGAATTGGAAAGAAGTGGAAGCGCGCTTCCAAGCTGCTTAAAAAGAATAACAGGCTGACGCGGGGTGGACCTCTATCGGTTTGACGACGATTACCTCAACCGTCTGAGGTCCGCCGACGCGGAGACCGAACAGCATTTCAGTACGTATTTCGGGCGGATGCTCACGCTGAAGCTGCGCAATCGCCTGCGCCGGTCTGAAGCGATGGAAGATCTGAAACAGGAAACGCTGCTTCGCGTGCTCCGTACCATTCGCTCCTCCGATACATTGCGCGAGGCCGAAAAGCTGGGCGCTTATGTGAACACCACGTGCAATTACGTGCTGCTGGAACATTTCCGTGCCGGCAAGCGCGAAAGCCCGCTCGAAGAAGACAAGCACGATCCCCCCGATTCCAACGTGAATCTGGAGAAGGCCGCCGTCACCTCACAGGTGCGCGAACAAGTTCATACGGCATTGGGGAAGCTGGACACCAAAGACCGCAATCTGCTGAGCGCTCTATTTATTGAAGAGCGCGACAAAGACGAAATCTGCCGTAAGTTCGGCGTGGACCGTGACTATCTGCGAGTACTGCTGTATCGGGCCAAAGCGCAATTTCGCGCGCATTGGCATCCGGCGGCTACGCGCTAGCCACCATGCGTTCCAGCAATCGCGGCCGGGCAATGCGCCGCGTCAACATGGCCCGCAATTTGGAGCCGGGGTGATCGAGTTCATACGCGCGCACCGCCACCGCAAGCACACTGGCCGGAATTCCGACCGTTCCGATCGATAATTCAGCCGCATCCACGGGTAATTCGTAAAGCTTTCCGATTTCCGTCCACTCGTTCTTCTGCTTCCGGATTGCCTGACAAGTTTTCCGTCCGTTTACCCGTACGCCCAGCCCGTTCTTGATTGTGTAATCTTCTGTCAGTCCCATAAGGTTCGACCTATTACCACTAGACGATACATATGACTGATTCGGTCGGACTTTAACCTGATTTAACAAACTCTTCACTGGAGGGCGAGTTCGGCCGCGCCTTTTAAGGCCCGCGCCAGTACATACGGGCCCTCTGGAATCACCGCTATACGGGCGTTTCGGGGTAAGTCCGCTGTAAGTGCCGTTACAGCTTCGTAAACGGTGTCGAATGATGGTCCCCATAAAGAGGTTCTATCCTCTTTCGCCACTCCGGGCACGTAAAACAATAATTCACAATTTTGTTGCACCAGAGCCAGCTTCTCGAGTTGCCACTGATCCACCTCCACCGGCTCGGAATCCAGCTTCTTCAGGAACGCCGTGCTGGACGCGTTTCCCGTCAGCATGCGGTGAAACTCACTTGCCCCAGTGCCTTCGGCGCACTCCGCAATCAGCAGAATGCGGCCGCCCGGCTTTACGATGTGGGATGCCGCCGTCACGCCTTTCACGGCCTGATAAAAGGTCATATCCAGGGGATAGCCGGCTGCGGTGGTGATTACGGCGTCGGCTGGCTCGGGCAGCGTCTCCAGCATGATGCGCGAGACATACTCCACACCTTCGGCGTGCGCCGCCTCCGGGGACCCGGCGAAAATCTGGGCCACCGGACGCCTGCCATAATCGGCCGACCCGCGGCTTAGTGCCGCATCCACCAGAAAGTGGTGCCCCGCCATGCGCGCGATTTCCAAAAGCTCCGCGTGCAGCGGATTGTCTTCAATGGACCCCTCGTGCGACCGCGCGTCACGCATAAACCGAGGGCTGTGCAGTACCTTAACGGTCTCCTGGGCGGCGAGTCCGGGAGCAATGAGCTTACGGCCTCCCGAATAGCCCAGCATCAGGTGCGGCTCGATAAAGCCCAGCGTGATGTGTAGATCGGCATCCACAAAGCGCCGGTCGATGTACACGGGCGTGCCGGAGCGCGTGGTGCCCAGATGCCGGTGCTCGCTCAGGTTTCGTGCGTCATGGTTCAGGACACGATAACGTCCGGCAATATCGGCCCCCACAATTTCTTCAATCTCGGCCGGCGGCGCGGGGCGGTGCAAGCCGGTGGCAATCAGAATCGTGATGGCGTCCCGCTCGACACCGGCACTCTCCAAGCGTTTGAGAAGCGGGGGCAGCACCAGCCGGTTGGGTGCGGGCCGGGTAATGTCGCAGACCGAAATCGCCGCGGATTTCTTCCCGCGCGCCAACTCCGTTAGCGGCGGGCAGCCCACAGGATTATCGAGAGCTTCGGTCACCGCGCCCAAGGCGTCTTTCAACGGATGCGCCGAATGCGCCTCAAGTACCTGGTATTGAAAGCCGTCCGGCAACTCCAGGTTCAGCCCGGTCTTCCCGAACGCAACGTCGACATGCATACCTGAAACTTATCAAATCCCGCGCGGCGGCTGGCGCATCAAAACCCAAGTTGGTGTAAGCTGATATCCGCCGGTCACACTTTGACGCTAAATCCTCCCATAATTATGACCGTAGACGACGAATCCAGTGTTCGCCGGGTCATTCGGACAGTGCTCGAGCGGGAAGGCTATTCCGTCCGGGAAGCCGCCTCGGGCAACGAGGCTCTGGACATTGTGGAGCGCGAACCGGAAATTGCCATGGTGCTTTCCGATATGCGCATGCCCGGAATGGATGGCAACGCGCTGGCCCACCGGCTGCTGGCCATGCGGCCTCATGTCAGAATCATGTTCGTTTCGGCCTTCGACAGCGAATTGGACGATTGTTTCCGCCATTGCCCCACTCTGCCCAAGCCATTCAATGGGAAAGAGTTGATCTCGCGCGTGCGGTCTCAGCTTGCCAATGCCGCCGATGCCTGAAATGCTGCTATAATCGCTTCTTAACAGGAACAGGAAATAGATGCCGAAACGTACCTTTCAACCGAACAACCGTCGCCGCGCCAAGACGCACGGTTTTCGTACCCGCATGAAGACTGCCGATGGCCGCGCGGTGCTCGCTCGCCGAAGAGCCCGTGGGCGTCACAAGCTTACCGTCAGCGACGAGTAGGCCAATCGCCGCGGACCAGAATTCTCCCGATCCAACTCACGAAGGTGCCTACCGTTTCCCCAAACAAAACAGGCTGCTTCGCTCAAAAGAGTTTCGATTTGTCTATGACAACGGAAAGCGCAAGGCAACTCCACTGTTGGCCGGGTTTTGCTTTTGCCGCAAAGATTCAGACGGCGCTCGCATCGGGTTCACGGTGCCTCGCGCCATCGGCAACGCTGTTGTCCGCAACCGCCTTCGCCGAAGGTTCCGTGAAGCCGTGCGTCTGCGGCTGGCGCAGTTAACCGGCCCGTGGTCTGTTGTCATCAATCCCCGCCGCGCTGCCATCGAATGCCCATTTCCAGAACTCGAGAAGGAAATTTCCCGTCTCTTTCAATGGTGCTCCAAACAGGATTGCGCACAGCCCTGATCGCACTTTTGCGCTTTTATAAAGCTGCGGTCTCTCCTTTTCTGCCTTCCGCCTGCCGTTTCCACCCTTCCTGTTCCGTCTATATGCGTGAATCGGTGGAGCGGTTCGGTGCCTTACGTGGGCTGTGGCTGGGCGTCAAACGCCTGGGCCGATGCCATCCTTTTTCCGCCGGGGGAGTGGACCCCGTTCCCCATGAATAACGATAAACAGGAATTTCCCATGCAGGCCAGAATGTTGATTGCCTTCGTTCTGGTCTTCGGCGTCATTTTCGCCACGCCGTACTTGACGAAGATGTTCGCGCCGCCCGCGCCACCCAAGTCGGCGGTCACCGAGTTTCCCAAGAAACCGGGTTTTGCCACCAGCGCCGCCGCCCCCACGGCACCGGCAGCCATCGCTCCTGGGCTTGTTGCTGCTGTTCCCGCTGGCACCGTAACCGGTACGCGCGAGGAGACCACGGTCATCGATACCGATGTTTACCACGTCATTTTTTCGAATCGCGGCGGCGTGGTGCGCAGTTGGAGCCTGAAGAAGTATAAGGACGCCAACGGCAAGCCGCTTGAACTGGTCAACGAGAACGCCGTTTCTAAAACCGGCTATCCCTTTGCCTTCACGTTTCGCGACAAAAAACCGACCGCCGACCTGAACCAAGTTCTCTTCCTGGCGAAGGAAAATCCCGACGGGCATTCCGTCTCGTTCGAATATTCAGACGGGCACACCTTCGCCCGCAAAGTTTTCGAGTTTCAGAAGGAAAGCTACGTCTCGACAGTTGCGGCGGAAGTGACGCAGGACGGCGCGCCGCTGCTGAACCTGATGCAATGGCGTGGCGGCTTTGGCGATTTCGCCGCGCTGAATGCCAGTTCGCAGCAATCGGAAATCCGTTACGATACCGCCGAAACAAAAGTGATTCGCGATGGTGCCAAAGCGGCGAAGGAAGGCCCCAAGAACACGGACGGCACCTTCTCGTTCGCGGGCCTCGAAGACCAATACTTCACCGCCGTGTTTCTCCCCACGGGCAATGGCGTCACCGAAACCACCATCTTTAGCGACACGGTTTCGAGCCCCTTCGAAAAGGAAGAGACTCCCTACGTGGGTACCGCTGCCGGCGGCACCGGCCGCTCTTCTTTCTCTCTCTTCGTCGGCCCCAAGGATGTCGATACGCTTCGCAAGGTGAATCCGAAACTTGAACAGATTGTCGATTTCGGCTGGTTCGCCATCATCGCCAAGCCGCTCTTCCTCATCCTGCATTTCCTGAACGATCAGTACGTGCACAACTACGGCTGGTCCATCGTGCTGATCACGCTGATCATCAACGTGCTGCTGTTCCCGCTCAAGTTGACGAATATGAAGTCGATGAAGAAGATGCAGCGCCTGCAGCCGCAGATTGCCGTGATTAACGCGAAGTATAAAGACATCCCCATGCGCGATCCGCGGCAGCAGCAAAAGAACCAGGAAACAATGGATCTTTACAAAGCCAATGGCGCGAATCCGGTGGGCGGGTGCCTTCCCCTGCTGATCCAGATGCCGTTTCTTTTCGCCTTCTACAAAGTTCTATCGGTCTCGATTGAAATGCGCAGCGCCAGTTGGTTCTGGGTGCACGATCTTTCCCAGCCCGAACAACTCGCCATTCGCGTGCTGCCCCTGCTGCTGATCATCACCGGCTTCATCATGCAGAAGATGACACCGGTGGCGGGCGGCGACCCGGCTCAACAGAAAATGATGCAGTTCATGCCTCTGATGATGGGCTTCTTCTTCTGGAAAGCTTCGAGCGGCCTGGTGTTATACTGGCTCACTGGCAATCTGGTGGGCATCCTGCAACAGTGGTTCTTCAACAAGACCATGACTCCCGCGGAAGCGGTCCCCGCGCCAAGACTAACTGGAACACGTAAAAAGTGACTGACTCTCCGCAACCGCAAACCAGGAAATATACAGTTGAGGGCCTCGGTCCCAAAATCGGGCAGTTTCTTCAAGCCGTTATCGATCAGGCCGGTTTCGCGCTCACCTTCGATCTCGCGCCTGGCGATTCCTCAAACCCCGAGATTGAAAATCCCGAAGTGGTAGTGAAGTTCTCCGGCGCGGATGTGGATCTGCTGCTGATGAACCGCGCAGAGCTTCTCCTCGCGCTCGAACACGTCACCATGGAAGCGCTTCGCATGCCTTCCGAAGATCATTCGCGCCTCTCCTTCGACGCGAACGATTACCGCATGCTTCGTATTGCCGAACTTCGCTTGAGCGCCACCGCGGCCGCTGAAAAAGTGAAGCATACCAGCGAGCCGTTCCGCTTCAACCCCATGAATAGCCGCGAACGCCGTGTGATTCACATTGCCTTGCGCAATGAACTGGAACTGCGCAGTGAAAGCGCCGGCATGGGCGGCTACCGCCACGTGATTGTTTATCCCGCCGGCATGGCCAGCCTGCCGGAGCCCCCTCCGCCGCCTCGCCCGGACCGCCGCGACCGTCCCCATGAATCTTCACGAAACGATCGTCGCCCTTTCGACTCCTCCCGGCAGGGCAGGCCTGGGCGTCGTCCGAATCACCGGTAGACAAGCCCAAAGCATCACCGCCGCATTAGTCCCCGGCATTGCACTCCGTTCCTGGCGGGTCAGCCGCGGCACCCTCGTCTCCGGCGTGGACCACGTGCTGGTCAGCCTCTTCGCCGCCCCCCATTCCTACACCGCGGAAGATGTGGTGGAGATTTCGTGCCACGGGTCACCGGTCGTGCTTCGCTTCTGTCTCGATCAAGCGGTGAAGGCGGGCGCGCGCCTTGCCGAACCCGGCGAATTCACCCTCCGAGCGTACGTCAACGGCCGCATCGATCTGCCGCAGGCCGAAGCCGTGCGCGACCTGATCGACGCCACCACTCTCTACCAGGCCAAGGTGGCCGCCCAGCAAGTGGAAGGCTCCGTTTCACGCCGCGTCAATCCGCTGAAACATGAATTGCTCGAACTGATCGCGCTGCTCGAAGCAGGCATCGATTTCGCCGAAGACGATATTTCAATCCCTCAGAATGACGAGCTTTTCCGCCGCCTGATCCCTCTCACCCATGGCCTGCGCAAGCTGGCCGCAAGTTTTCAATACGGCAATCTGGTGCGCGAAGGTCTGCAACTGGCCATCGTCGGCCGCCCGAACGTGGGCAAGAGCAGCCTTTTCAACCGGCTCCTTGAACAGGACCGCGCCATCGTCACCGATATCCCCGGCACCACGCGTGATGCCATCAGTGAAACAGCCGCAATCGATGGCATTCCCGTCAAGCTGGTGGATACCGCAGGCATCCGCGAGAGCACAGACCATGTGGAATCGCTCGGCATCCGTCGCAGCTATCAGGCCATGGCCGATGCCGACCTGACCCTGGTGGTGATCGATGGCTCCGCGCCCCTCACCGAAGACGATCAGCGCATCATCAGCCGCGTTTCTGGCCGAATGGTGCTGGCCGCGAACAAGTGCGATTTGGGTTCGTTTGCTCCCGGAATTCCAGTCAGCGCGCTCACAGGGCAGGGCATTGCCGAATTGCGCCGCGCGATCCTCCCGGAAGCTCAGGAGGCCGCCGAAGAAGGCTTCATCACCAGCGTGCGCCATGAGCGGCTGTTGCAGGAAGCGCTCGAATCGCTGGACCGCGCCGCGGCCGCCATCGAAAGCAATATCCCTCACGAAATGCTGCTGCTGGACCTTTACAGCGCCCTTTCCCCGGTGGACGCCATCACAGGGGCTACCACGGCGGACGACATCCTGAATCGCATTTTCAGCACGTTCTGTATCGGAAAATAATCTAGCGTCAAGCTTATACCTTTCTCGAATAGAATAAATTTGCGTAATAATCAAGTTCGGCATACGCTTGGGACAGGTAACGCGAGGAGCTATGAAAGATCGAGTCTGGATTTTCGACACAACGCTCCGGGATGGTGAGCAATCCCCGGGCTGCAGCATGACCGTTCCCGAAAAACTGCAAATCGCCAAAAAGCTGGTGGAACTGGGCGTGGACATTATGGAGGCCGGTTTTCCCATTGCCTCCGAGGGCGATTTCGAAGCCGTGGACGCCATCAGCCGCGAATTTCCCTGGGTGCAGGTTGCGGCGCTGGCCCGGTCCACTACCGGCGATGTGGAACGCGCCGCACAGTCTCTTCGCAATGCCAAGCGCCCGCGCATTCACACCTTTATCGCCACCAGCGATATTCACCTGAAGTACAAGCTCAAGCGGTCCCGCCAGCAGGTGCTCGATAGCGCCGTGGCCGCCGTCGAACTCGCCTGCCGGCATGTGGATGACGTGGAATTCTCCGCCGAAGACGGCGCGCGCACCGACCCTGATTACCTGATTGAAGTCGCGCGCGCTGTTGTCGCTGCCGGCGCACGCACCGTGAACATTCCCGATACCGTGGGCTATTCCACTCCGGAAGAATATGGTGCGCTCATTGGCCGTGTTGTCGAAGCTTTGGGCGATTCCGCTGTAGTGAGCGTGCACTGTCATGACGATCTTGGCCTGGCTGTCGCCAATTCGCTAGCCGCTATTCAAGCTGGCGCGCGCCAGGTGGAGTGCACCATCAACGGCATCGGCGAACGCGCGGGCAACTGTTCGCTCGAAGAAATCGTGATGGTGATGAAGACCCGGAAAGACCGCTATCCGTTTACTACCGGTATTCACACGGAGCATCTTTACGCCACCAGTCAGCTTCTGAGTTCCATCATCAGCTTCGGCCCGCAGCCGAACAAAGCCATCGTGGGCCGCAACGCTTTTGCGCACGAAGCCGGCATTCACCAGGATGGCTATCTGAAAGAAAAGACCACCTACGAGATTATCGATCCGCGCTCGGTCGGTGTGCCGGAAGGCAAACTGGTGCTCGGTAAACACAGCGGCCGCCATGCGCTTTCGCAGCGCTGTACGGAGTTGAACTTACCGCTTACGCGCGAAGAACTCGATATCATCTATGCGGGGTTCACCTCATTGGCGGACCGCAAAAAAGGAATTATGGACGAAGAAATTGTGGCGCTGATCGCCACCATGCGCGACCCGGCCAAGACCGGCATGGGAGTCGCGGCCAGTTGACATTCAAAGTCTTGGTTTTGCCCGGTGACGGAATCGGGCCTGAGGTAACGCGCCAGGCGGTGCGTGTGCTGGAGACGGTGCTGAAACAA
>JBBROT010000105.1:0-9775 GCA_038229155.1 Bryobacterales bacterium
ACCGAATATCTGGTGGGCACCCTGCCGCTGGTGGTTCGCTGGTTCGTCAAATTCGACGACGTGCAAGGTAATAAGGAGCAGGGCTTCCAGAACCTGCGCCTGGTCGCTTCGCGAGGCAATTACCTGAAACCGCTGGCCAAAATTCTGCTCGCCGCCGGTTACCTCAGGGAAAAGAAGCCCCTCGAAAGCCAGAAGGTGCTGGCCGAACTCTCCCGCGAATTCCCCACCAACAAACTCATCCAGAACGAATACGCCAAAGTCACCGCGCGCCTGAAAGCCGGTGGCTAAGTCTTAATCTTCCAGGGCGCTTTCAGATTGTCTTGATCGCGCTCTTCCACCCGGTCGTAAATGTACTGGTTCGAAACCGTCCCAAGCGATTCGTTATACAGGCTCGTAATCCCCACCGCCTCCCGCAAGTCTTCCTGAAATTCGTGGATTGCCTTCAAATCGCCCGCCAGCGCCGGACGCTTCAGGCCCGAAGGCGTCTGCAGAAACTTCTGGAACCCGCCGTCCACCAGTGTCGCAATCTCGTTCCCCATCACCCGTCCCGCCCGCTCAGCCACGCGCGGATGGCCGCCTTCCACATTCTCCAGAACAGCCGCCACCCCGTCCCGCGTCACCTTCGCTCCCTTCCCCGTCGTCTCCACCGTGAAACCGGCTTGGCCCACCTTGGTCAAATATTCAGCGAATGTATCCTCATGAGCCTTGGCCCGCCGAAAGAACATCTTTCCAGTATAGGGAGAATGTCGAAATGTTAAAATCAAACCTTCCTATGAACAGTTCCATGGCGCGCCATCTGGCCGAAATAGATCCGGAGATTTTCGGTGCCATCCAACGTGAAACGGAGCGTCAGCACTCGCAAATCGAACTGATCGCCAGCGAAAATTTCACCTCCGAGGCGGTTCTCGAAGCCACCGGCAGCATTTTCACCAATAAGTATGCCGAAGGCTACCCCGGTAAACGCTATTACGGCTGCTGCGAATTCGCCGATCAGGTGGAAACTCTGGCCCGCAATCGCGCCAAACAGCTCTTCGGCGCCGAATACGCCAACGTGCAGCCGCACTCGGGCTCCCAGGCCAACCAGGCCGCCTTCGCCGCCGTCCTGAATCCGGGCGATACCATCCTCGGCCTCAGTCTCGCCCATGGCGGCCACCTCACGCACGGTTTCAAGCTCAATTTCTCCGGAAAGACCTACAACGCCGTCCACTACGGCGTCCGCAAAGACGATGAGCTAATCGATTTCGACGAAGTGGAGCGCCTCGCCGCCGAACACAAGCCCCGCATGATCATCACCGGCGGCAGCGCCTATTCCCGCATTTGGGATTTTCCCCGCTTCCGCGAAATTGCCGATCGTCACAACGCGCTCCTGCTCTGCGACATGGCCCATTTTTCCGGCCTCGTCGCCGCCGGTCTGCACCCCAACCCCATCGAGTGGTGCGATATCGTCACCTCCACCACCCACAAAACCCTGCGCGGCCCCCGCTCCGGCATCATCCTGGCCAAAGAAAAATACGGAGCCGATATTGACCGCAACGTTTTTCCCGGCGCTCAGGGCGGCCCCCTGGTCCACGTCATCGCCGCCAAGGCCGTCTGCTTTCTGGAAGCGCTCCAGCCCGAATTCAAGCAGTATCAACGGCAGGTCATCCGCAACGCCGCCGCCCTCTCCCAAACCCTCACCGAAGAAGGCTTCCGCGTCGTCTCCGGCGGCACCGATACCCACGTCATGCTGGTCGATGTCTTCTCGAAGGGCGTGCGCGGCCGCGAAGCGGAAAAGTCGCTCGATGAAGCCCGCATCACCGTCAACAAAAACGGCATCCCCTTCGATACCAACCCTCCTCTCAACCCGAGCGGCATCCGCCTCGGCAGTCCCGCCGTCACCACCCGCGGCTTCACCGAAACCGAAATGCGCGAAGTGGGCCGCCTCATCGCCGAAGTCCTGCGCGATGTCGCAAGTGAGCACGTGCGCGCCGCCGTCCGCCGCAAAGTGGAAGTTCTTACGGAAAAATTTCCGCTCTATTCCTGGAAGCTCTCGACCGTGAAGGCCTGATCCCCGAGTGAAAATCGCGATCGACGTTCGGCGCCTTCGCGATTTCGGGGTCGGTACCTATATTCGCAACCTGCTCACGGCCATGGCCGCCGTCGACAGCGAAAACAGCTTCAGCCTCATCCTCAGTCCAGCCGATGCGGTGCACCTGCCACCCCTCCCCTCGAATTTTCAAATCGTGCCCTACCTCCGGGCCGATACCGACCATACCGAACATCTCCGCTTCCCCGCGTTTCTTCACGGCCTCGGCTGCGATCTTGTCCATTTCCCCCTCAACCGCGTCCCCCTTCTCCTGCGCGCCCCCTATGTGGTTACCATCCATGACCTGGGAATCCTTCTTTTCCCCGAAACCAGCCGGTTCCGTGGCGCGCTGCGCAAATTCCGCTTCCAGCGCGGCCTCCTGCGCGCCCGGAAAGTGATCGCCGTCTCCGCCGCCACCCGCCGCGACCTTCTGAAGCTGGTCCCCGTCTCGAAAGAGAACGTCCGCTTGGTCTACAACGCCCCCGATCCGAAATTTTTCTCAAACGGCCCCTCTGACCAGAGTGAGCGCGATCGCATCCTTGAGCGCTACCAGATCCGCCGGCCTTTCCTGCTCTATGCCGGCACCATCCGCCCCCAAAAGAACATCCCGCGCCTGGTCGAAGCTTTCGCCGTCATTCGCGCTGAAATGGAATCGCACCCCGTCTATCGCAACCTGCGGCTCATCATCATCGGCGATGAAATTTCCCGCTACCCCGCCGTCCGCCGCGCCGTTATGCAAAGCCGCGTGGAACAGAGCGTCCGCTTCCTTGGCTTCGTTCCCTTCGAAACCCTGCGCATCTTTTATGAAATGGCCGCCGCTTTCGTCTTCCCTTCCTTATATGAAGGCTTCGGCTTGCCTCCGCTCGAAGCCATGGCGTCCGGCACGCCCGTCATCGCATCCGGAATCAGCGCCATTCCCGAAGCCGTCGGGGACGCCGCCATGCTTGTCAACCCGGAAAATGTGTTCGACATCGCGCGCGGCATCCGCGAAGTGCTGCTCGACAACCCCCTCCGCTCCCGGCTCATCGAACGCGGCCACCAACACGCCGGCCGCTTTAGCTGGACCAGAAACGCCGCCGAAGTCATCGACATCTATCGCGAATCGCTCGGCCTCAAAAACCCGGGAAAATCGTAGACAGAGCGAATGTTTCCGGCTCCAGCGCCCTGCCAATCCAGACCAGCCGACCCTTGATCACCTCCCGTACATCCTCCCCGGGCAACGGAACGTAGTCCCACAATCTGGGCTCCCCCGCCGTCGCCGGCGTCACCAGATACAGCCGCGTTCCGCCCGCGCGCACAAATCGCACCAAGGTCCCTTGGCCGGTCTGCACCAGGTATACCGCCGTCGCCCGCAGCCCTTCGCGTGTCAGCGGCGCGCGATCCATCAGCGCCAGGTCGCCCTCCTGGAAATACGGATACACACTCGCATCGTGCGCCAACTTCACCATCACCGGCCCGGTCAGCGTCTCCGTCAACCACCGCGGCACAGGGTAAATGTCCCCCGAATCCATCTCCGGCACGCCCTCCACCGCAGTCACCACCCCTTTCGCCCGCGCCAGCGGCCCGTCCCCCAAACCGCCCATCCCAATCTCGGCCCCCGTCAACAGATCCGCAATCGACAGGTTCAGGTGATTCACAATCTGGTCCGCATAGTTCGACGAGAGCGAACGTATCCCCTTCAAGACATTGTGCAGGTGCGGCTGCGACATCCCCGTCAAACGCGCCAGGCCCCGCTCGGTAATCTCGCCCGCTCGAACTCGATTGCGGATATGCACAATCAACCGATCCTGAAGCAAACTAAATAGCACGCCTCGACCCTATATCCCAGAGAAATATACCCGCTATACATGAGGTATATAACGACTTTGTTCGCGAAATATAACTTTATATAATGAGAAATTGTCACCGCTTAACTACAGTGTTTACAGTACTATCATGACAAATGGTACTTTTTATCCCTTTTAATTGCATTCTTTTTGTTCGCGGCTCGACGTTAAAAATACCTACGGAAGATATAGTCAGCACAGTCGTAGCGGCCGGAATCCGAAACCGAGCCGGAGGAGTTAGACAGGTATGGAATGGAATCGTTCTGAGACCATTGCGGTCTCGAAACAGACGTGTGTGCTTTGCCAAGGTGAAGGATTGCGCACAACGCCCATCAAGGGCCAGCAGAGCCCTTGTAATTGCGTGCTCAGGAATATATTCCGGGCCTGCTTTACACGCTTTAAAACCTGCTTGACGCAGGAAAGATACATGAGCAAGGTAACGCTCGAAAATTGTTCCGGTAAAGACGGCAGGCGCGTCTGGAGCAGAAAACATGAGGATTATATCGCCGATTTCTGTCTGGTCAGCAAAAGAGCCTTGGATGAAAACGAATACCGCATTTTTCGCTTTCATTTTCTGCTCGGCGCGGATTGGCGTCTCTGCTGCCGTCGGCTTGATATGGATCGCGGCAGCTTTTTTCACGCCGTGTACCGTATTCAGCAGAAACTCGGCCGTGTCTATCGTGAACTGGAGCCCTTCGCCCTGTTCCCGCTCGATGAGTATTTCGGCGGTACCGTCAGAAAGCCTCTCGAAGTAAGGTCCAACCTGCTTGTCATGCCCGATCCCAAAAGGCGGCGCGGCAGCCTGGAACCCCCGCTTCGTGAAAGGAAGGTAGCCTAGCCGCCCGCCTCGCGGCGAAGCCCCGCCTGTTCCCCCGGACAGGCCCTTCGCCGTGGCTTTAGTTCGCCCTGTCATCCCGCCCTGCCATAATTGCCGCTTGGACAATATCACCCACACCCTAACCGGTCTCTTCCTTAGCCGCGCCGGTTTAAACCGTATCACCCCCTCCGCTACACCCATCCTCCTCATCGCCGCCAACCTCCCCGATCTCGATATCGTCTCCGCGCTCGGCGGCTCACTCACCTACCTCCACTGGCACCGCCACTTCACCCATTCCCTCCTCTTCGCCCCCGTTTTCGCCCTGGCCCTCGCCGCCCTCTTCCGCCTGTTCCGCCCCGGTCTGGCCTTCCTCCCCGCCGCCGCCGTCGCACTCCTCGGCATCCTTTCCCACTTGCTGCTCGATCTCACCAACATCTACGGCATTCGCATCCTGCTCCCGCTTCGCGACACCTGGTACGGGTGGGACCTCACCCCTATCATCGATTTCTGGATCTGGGCCGCCTTCGCTCTCGCCATTGCCTCGCCCTTCCTCGCCCGCCTCGTCGGTTCCGAAATCGGCGAACGCCGCGGCTCCTCAAACGGACGCGGCTTCGCCATCGCCGCGCTTCTCTTCCTCACCCTGTACAACGGAGGGCGCGCGGTCTTACACAATCGCGTTCTGCAAACCCTCAATTCGCGGGAATATTCCGGTGCCGCCCCCCTCCGCGTCGCGGCCTTCCCGTCGTCCCTGAATCCCTTGCGCTGGCACGCCGTCGCAGAAACGGATTCCGCCTATCGCCTCACCGAATATTCCCTGCCTCTCCCCTTCAACCCCGCCCTCGCCGAATCGCTCGAAAAGGCCGCCCCTTCCCCCGCCCTCGAAGCCGCTTCCCGTACCGAACCATTCCGTGTCTTCGGCAACTTCGCCCAATTCCCCATCTACCGGGTCATCCCCCGAGCCGAATCCGGCGGAGGCTTCCAAATCGAGCTCTCCGACCTCCGCTTCAACTTCGTCAGCACCGCCCTGGTGAACCGCCAAAATCAAGTGGAAAAATCGTCGTTCAGCTTCGGAACCAGCTCCCCCCGGTAAGCAATGATCCCAGTTTAAGATCTAGGCCCCGCAGCGCCTGCGCGAGATCAGAACCTCTGAAAAGAGCCAGACAGTTCGAAAAATTCTGGGAGCGGCGGGTGCTTTGGAGGATTCCGTTCAACATTCAAGCACAGAATGGCAGCGTCCTTCCTCTGCGCCTCTGCGTGATAAAGCCGCCAACGCCTTCCCCCCTGCTCCACCCCTGCGATACGCTATATGTGCCCATGAAACCAACGCTAATCAAACTTCTGCTCACCGCCGCCACCGCTCTGTTCGCCGCGAACCTCTTCGCCGCCGACGACGCAACCGTCCAAATCCTCCGCAAACACCTCCAGACTTCCCGCGATTTCACCATCGAAGTCGCCCAGCAAATGCCCGCCGATCAGTACACCTTCAAGCTCACGCCGGAACAAATGAGCTTCGGCGAACAGATGGTCCACATCGCCAACGCCAGCGGCTTCTTCTTCGGCAAAATGACCGGCCAGAAAGGTCCCGCCGCCGATCCCAAGAAGGCCACTAAGGAAAATGCGATCGCCGCCCTGCAGGCCTCTTTCGACTTCGCGCTCGCTGAATTAGGCAAACTGAACGACGCCAAGCTCACCGAAGTCGTCGATGCCGGCCCTGGCAAAATGACCATGATGGAAGGTGTCATGCTCCTCATCGATCACAGCACCAACCACCGCGCCTCCGCCGAAATGTACCTCCGCGTGAAAGGCATCAAACCCGCCGCCTATCGCTTCTAGCGGCCGCTTCTGGCACGCCGCGTGCTCCTGTAGGCGGGTTGGATTCTCCGCCGCGAAATAAGCCTTCTCTCTGGGAAAACTGGCGCACCCGCTTCCGCGCCCTGCGCAACATCCCCCCGGTGATGCGGATGGTCTGGCGCGCCGGTCCCGGCCTGACCACAGCGGGCTTAGTCCTGCGCCTCGCCGCAGCCCTGATTCCCGTCGGCATGCTGTGGGTGTCGAAGCTCATCGTCGATACCGTCGTCGCCGTAATCTCTCACCAGCGCGCGCCATCCACCGGCATCTGGCTGCTCCTCGCCATCGAATTCGCGCTCGCCTGCGCCGGCAACATCCTCGGCCGCGCCATCGATTATTGCGATGCCCTCCTGGCCGATCGATTCACCAAGGACATCAGCGTCCGCGTTATGGAGCACGCCACGCGCCTCGATCTCGCATCGTTCGAAGATCCCGTCTTCGTCGATAAACTCGAACGCGCGCGCGTCCAGAGTACAGACCGCCTGGGCATGCTCTCCGGCATCGGCCGCATGCTCCAACAAACCATCACGCTGGTGTCCCTCGCCGCCGGCGTTTTCTATTTCTCGCCCTGGCTCCTGCTCCTGCTCTTCGCCTGCACCGTCCCCGCCTTTCTCGCCGAAAGCCACTTCGCCTTCCTCGGCTATTCGCTCGCGCATAGCCTCACCCCGCTCCGCCGCGAACTCGATTACCTGCGCGTCCTCGGCGCCAGTAAGGAGAGCGCGAAAGAGCTCAAAATTTTCGGCCTCGGCGTATACCTCACCAGCCGTTACCGCGAAATTGCCGACCGCGTCTACAGCAAGAATCGCGCCCTGGTCACACGCCGCGTCCGCGCCGGTTCACTCCTTGCCATCGTGGGTGCCGCCGGCTATTACGGCGCATACGCGCTTGTCGTCTATCGCGCGCTCAACGGCTCGCTCTCCGTCGGCTCCCTCACCTTCCTCGCCGGAGCCATCGCCGGCACCAGCAGCAATATCCAAGCCCTCTTCTCCACCTTCTCCAGCATTGCCGATCAAGCTCTCTTCCTTACCGATCTCCTCGAATTCTTCGCCACCGAACCGCGCATCCGCTCCCCCCCCAATGCGCTTCCCGCTCCCCGCCCCATCCGTCGCGGCTTCGAGTTCCGCGACGTGTCCTTCCATTACCCCGGCCAGGAGCGCCTCATTCTGCGTGAGCTTAGTTTCCATCTCGAACCCGGCATGCGCGTCGGCCTCGTCGGTGAAAATGGCCAGGGCAAGACCACCTTCGTCAAGCTCATGGCCCGCCTCTACGATCCCACCGGCGGCGCCATCCTCCTCGATGGCCACGATCTTCGCGAATACAGCATCGAAGATCTCAGCCATGAAATCGGTGTCATCTTTCAGGACTTCATGCGCTATGAAATGTCCGCCCGCGAAAATATCGGCGTCGGCCGCATTGACGAACTACACAACCAGGCCCGCCTCGAAGAAGCCGCGCGCAAGAGCCTCGCCGATGGCGTCATCGCCAACCTCCCCGGCGGCATCGATCAGCTCCTCGGCCGTCGCTTCGAAGGCGGTGTCGATATGTCCGGCGGAGAATGGCAGAAGTTCGCACTTGCCCGCGCCTACATGCGGGAGGCGCAGGTCCTCATCCTCGATGAGCCCACCGCCTCGCTCGATGCCCGCTCCGAATACGAAGTCTTCCGCCGCTTCGCCGAACTCACCGAAGGGCGCATGGCCCTCCTGATCTCGCATCGCTTCTCAACCGTCAGAATGGCCGACCGCATTCTGGTTTTGGAAAACGGTTCTATCTTGGAACAAGGCACTCACGATGACCTTATGAGCCGCGGCGCGCGCTACGCCGAAATGTTCGAACTGCAAGCCGCGGGTTACAGGTAAACTAATGGAACGTTTCAGATGAGCTTGTCCGAAACTAACGCGCGGGTAGTCTCCATCGGCGAACCCGATTCCCCGGCGCGTCAACTCGCCTACAATCGCTCCGTTCGCCAGGGCCGCGCGCTCTCCCTTCTGCCGCGTATCGATCCCGCCGAACTTGCCATCGCCGCCGCCACCCCCACCCGCGATTGGCTGATCGGCAATCGCCGCCTGCTCGCCGAAACTTTCTTGGAGCTTCGCAAATCACTGCGGGCACTCGCGAAAACACCCCTGCCTCTCGCCGCCGATGGCCCTTTCCTCGGCTACCCCCGCATCTTCGAAATCTCGAGCGCCCTGGTCGAGCACACGCCCTCACCCCTCACGCCAGATTCCATCGAGGGCTTCCTTCACGAATACCAGGCGGTCCAGTCCCTCACCATGGCCGAATTGTGGGGCCTCGATACCATGTTGCAAGCAGCGCTGCTCGAAGGCCTCAGCCGCGCCCTGCCTCAGGCCATTCCCGCTTTCATCGCCAGCCTGAAAAGCGTTCGCGAGACCGATTGGCAAGACGTCTTCGAGCAACACAGCCGCACCGAAAATATCCTCCGGCAGGATCCCACCGGTCACTACGAACGCATGGATTTCTCGACGCGCGACCGCTACCGGCATGCCGTGGAACAGATCGCCCGCTTGTCCGATGCCACCGAAGAAGCCGTCGCGCAGGCTGCCATCGATCTTGCCCTCGAAGCCGGACGCGTTCACGGAACCGCCCCCGCCCGATCGCCCCGCCAGCATCATGTCGGTTACCACCTGATCGATAGCGGTGCCGAACGTCTGAAAGCCGCATTTCAATACCGCCCCGATTGGCGCACTCGCGTCGCCGATCATCTGCTCGAATGGCCCACCGCGTATTACCTCATCGCCATCGAACTGGTCACCCTCGCCCTCGCCGCCACCCTGCTCTCGCTCCTCCCGGGTCATCTCGGATATTTAGGTCTCATTATCTTTTTTCTCGCCACGGAGCCGGCCATCGCCTTCGCCAATGCGCTGGTCACGCACCTCCTGCCCCCGCGCCGCCTCCCCAAACTCGATTTCTCAGATGGCATTCCCGCCGATTGCGTCACCATGGCGGTCGTCCCCACCCTGCTCTTAAATGAAGCCTTTGTCTCGAAGCTCCTGCACGATCTCGAAGTCCGCTTCCTCGCCAATCGCGACCCGCGTCTCTGCTTCGCGCTCCTGACCGATTTCCCCGATTCGGCATTGCCCACCGGTGAACTCGACCACCTGGCCGGCCGTTGTGCCGATGGCGTGCGCGCCCTCAATGAACGCTACGGCAGCGAACAAGTCCAGCCCTTTTATCTATTCCATCGCAGCCATGAGTGGAATC
>JBBROT010000106.1:0-9757 GCA_038229155.1 Bryobacterales bacterium
GCAGCCGTCGCACCCGGAGTTGCTCGATTGGCTGGCGCAACAATTCGCGCAGAAGAAATGGTCCATGAAGGACATGCACAAGCTGATGATGACCAGCGAGGCGTACCGGCGCGGTGCGGACGCGTCGTCATCGGCCTCGGCGGACGATCCGGCGAATCTGCTGCTGAGCCATATGAACCGGCGGCGGCTGCAGACTGAAGAGATTCGGGATTCGGTGCTGCAGGTGGCGGGTGAATTGAACTTGAAGCAGGGCGGGCCGCCGGTGGTGCCGCCGCTGGAACCAGAAGAGCTGTTCGGGATTATCGGGAAACCGGATGCGAGTTGGCTGGTGACGCCCGATGTGACCGAGCACAAGCGGCGCACGGTATACATGATTAGCCGGCGCACGTTCCAGCAGCCTATGTTTGAAGCCTTCGATTCGCCGGATGGCGTGCAGAGCTGCCCCAGGCGGAATGAATCGACGACGGCGCCGCAATCGCTGGCGCTGTTGAACAGCAAGTTCATGGTGGAAGAGGCGGCGTCGCTATCGGGCAAGGTGGAGACGGTGGATGCGGCCTGGGAGCGTGTGTTGGGGCGCAAGCCCGATGCGAAAGAGCGGGCAGCGGCGGACCAGTTTCTGGCTAAGCAAACCGCGCGTTTGGGGCAGCGCCATCTGGCGATGACGGAGCTGGTGCGCGGCCTGATGAATCTGAACGAATTTCTATACGTGGAATAGGTGACGAGCATGACAAGACGGGATCTGCTTTTAAGCACGGGTAAGGGCTTCGGCGCGGTGGCGCTGGCGGGGCTGTTGCAAGGTGCCGATGGGAACCCTATGGCCGCGAAGCTACCGCCGCTGCCTTCGAAGGTGAAGAGCGTGATTTACCTGTTCATGCATGGCGGCGTGAGCCATGTGGATACATTCGATCCGAAGCCGGAACTGACACGCCGAAGCGGGCAGCCGCTTTCGGTGGAACTCGCCAAGACCATCAAGACCAGCTTTATTCACGACCCGACGAAAGCGATTTTGCGTGGCAGCCCATGGGCTTTCAAAGCGGGCGGGAAGTGCGGGACGCCTGTTTCGGATTTGTATCCGCATCTGCGCGAACGCATGGACGATGTGACCGTGATTCGCAGTTGCTATGGCGATGTATTCGACCATGCGCCCGCGATCTATTTGCGCAATTCAGGTTCGCAATTTCCCGGTCGGCCTTGCCTGGGAAGCTGGGTGACTTATGGCTTGGGCTCGGAGAACCAGAACCTGCCGGCGTTTGTTGTGATGTCCGATGGGTCTACAAAATCGGGGCCGCCGGCGTACGGCGCGGGCTTTCTGCCGGCGCTTTATCAGGGCACGGTGTTCCGCGGCGGGCAGACACCGATTTTGTATCTGAGGAATCCGGCTGGGGTGACGGATGAGGCGCAGCGCGACACGCTCGGGTTCATTGGGCAGGTGGACCGGATGCACGATTCGGTGCGCGCGGCGGATTCCACTTTAGATGCGCGCATTGCGAGCTACGAATTGGCGTATCGCATGCAGAGCGCCGCGCCGGAAACGGTGGATTTCAGCAAAGAGACGGAAGAGACGAAGAAGCTCTACGGCATCGGCGAGAGCGCGACTGACGACTTCGGGCACAAGTGTCTGCTGGCGCGGCGGTTGGTGGAGCGCGGGGTTCGGTTCGTGCAGCTTTATTCCGGCACCAATGTGGGCGCGGATTGGGATGAGGCGCATACGGATCTGGTGGGCTCGCACACGCGCATGGCGGGTAAGAGCGACAAGCCGATTGCGGGTTTGCTGAAGGATTTGAAAGCGCGCGGGCTGCTGGATTCGACGCTGGTGATCTGGGGCGGCGAGTTCGGACGGACGCCTCTTTCGCAAGGTGCTACAGGGCGCGATCATCATCCGTATGGTTTCACCATGTGGATGGCCGGCGGAGGCGTGCAAGGCGGCCGCGTGCTGGGCGCGACCGATGAATTCGGTGTACAGGCCACGGAAATGCGCGTGGATACGCACGATGTGAATGCCACCATTCTTCGCCTGATGGGCCTGGACCATGAGAAGCTCACGTTCCTGTACCAGGGCCGGAATATGCGGCTTACCGATGTGAAGGGCGAGAACGAATTTACGAAGAAACTGGTGGCGTAAGCCATTCGGCTAGTTTGCGCGGATCATCTATCGAGACGGCGGCGCGAGTGACCTGGCGAGTGAAGCTGTATAGATGTACCGCGCGCAATGGCTTGTTGAATTCAAGCAGGAACTGTGGCCCATCGCCAAGCGTGAGCATCCGCCACGTGCCCGGTGCTTTCCGGTTGACCAGTGCGCCGGGCCTCGACCAGGCGGCGATTTCGGCACGCTCGATTCGCAGTTCAGACAACAGACCCATGCGCAGCGTGAGCGTCTGTGGGGTGAGCAGGTGCGGGCGGGCAAGCAAAGAGCGATAGAAGCCGGTCAGGAAAACCAAGCCGTATAAATCGAGCGCGGTGGCAACCCAGGCGGCCGTGGGTGACCAGCGGTGGAGCATCAGGTGAAGGCCCACGGTTTCGATAGCGAGCACGAAGAAGATCACGGGCGCGAATTGGCTGGCGGCGGTACTTTCTCTGTAGGGCAGCGCACCGGCGTCTTGCTGCTTGCGCGGCATAAACGCGTAGTAGACAATGGCCAGTTCGGCGGCCACCAGGCCAGCGGCAATCCGGTTGCGTATCAGTTGAAGGCAGAGGGAGCGGAACTGTTCGAGCACATCTACCGAACGCGGGAAGCGCCGGATGCGGCGGATGGTGAAGACCACCACCCCAAGCTCAAGCGGCGCGGCGAGCCACGCCATATGGGGCACTGGCGCGCGACGCAAACCAAACAGAACCAACGGGAGCACGGAGAGTAACGGCCATTGCAGCGGGCGTGCCACCAAAAAGTAAAAAGTTGCCGGAACGGTAACCGTAAGGTCAGCCAGGATGGCGAGCGAAACCTTTCCTGGCGGGTGCAGTTGGTAAAGGAAGTAAAGGGTGGTGTTACGGCCGCCGACAGAAGACCGAACGCAAACGTTCTGGCACCGGCGGAAGTCATAAGTTCTAAACTGATTTTATATGTTGACGATTGGGTCGCGCGGGTCGCCCCTGGCATTGTGGCAGGCGCACCACGTGCAGGCGCTGCTGGCGGAACGCGGGTATGAGAGCCGGATTGAAGTGATCCGGACCACTGGCGATAAGATGCAGACGGCGTCAATATCCGCCATCGGGACCAAGGGGCTTTTCACACAGGAGATTGAGGACGCGATGCTGGAGGGGCGCGTGGATCTGGCGGTGCATAGCTTGAAAGATTTGACTACCGAGTTGCCCAGTGGACTCTGTCTGGCCGCATCGCCGGAACGCGAGGACGCGCGCGATGCTTTTGTGGGTTCTACGCTCGCGGGGCTGAAGCAGGGCGCGACTGTGGGGACAAGCTCGGTGCGGCGTGCCGCGCAGTTGCTGGCGCTACGTCCCGATTTGAAAATTTTGCCGATTCGCGGCAATGTGGATACACGGCTGCGGAAGTTGGAACTAGGCGAGTTCGACGCGATTGTGCTGGCCGCCGCCGGGCTGAACCGTCTGGGTCTGGCCGGGCGGATTGCGGAGTTGCTGCCGTTCGACGTGATGTGTCCGGCACCGGGGCAAGGTGCTTTGGGGATTGAAACAAGACAGGATGGCGCGGGATTCGAAGCGGCAGGAACGCTGAACCATTTGCCCACGTGGACGGCCATCACAGCGGAGCGCGCGGTGCTGGCGGCACTGGGCGGCGGATGCCAATTGCCGGCGGGCGCGATTGCGCAAGTGGAAGGAGCGCGCATCAAGCTTTCGGCGCTGGTGGCGTCGCCCGATGGCGGCGAGTGTGTGCGCGAATCCGGCGAAGGAGAGGACGCGGGCGCGCTGGGCACCGCGGTGGGCGGCAGGCTGCTCGAATCCGGAGCGCGGCGAATTTTGGCCGAGGTCTACACTCATTCCCGGTAAAGTTTACCTGGTGGGTGCGGGGCCGGGAGATCCGGAACTGCTCACGCGGAAGGGCCTGCGCGTGTTGAGTGCGGCCGATTCCGTGCTGTACGACAACCTGGCGAATGCCGCGCTGCTGGCCCTGGCACCGCGCACGGCGGAGCGGGTGTATGTGGGCAAGAAAAGGTCGGCGCATGAGTTTCCGCAGGAGGAAATTGCGCGCATGCTGGTGGAGCGTGCTCGCGAAGGCAAGACCGTGGTGCGGCTGAAAGGCGGCGACCCTTACCTGTTCGGTCGCGGTGGCGAAGAGGCCGAAGCACTGTTCCAAGCCGGCATTGCGTTTGAAGTGGTGCCGGGCGTGTCCACCATTTCCGGCTTGGCTGCTTATGCGGGAATTCCGTTAACGCACCGCGAGCATTCGTCGTCGGTCACAGTGGTGACGGGTCATGAGCCGGAGCGGATCGATTGGCAACGAACGGGGTTGACCGACACGCTGGTAATCCTGATGGGGCTCACGAGCTTCGCGGAGATTTCGCGCTTGTTAATGGCAGCGGGACGATCACCCGATACTCCAGCCGCAGCCGTGCGATGGGCCACGCGCCCCGATCAGGAACGGCTCACCGGGACTCTTGCCACGCTCCCGGATTTGATCGTGCGCCATGGCATGAAGCCTCCGGCCACCATCGTGGTGGGCGAAGTGGTGGCGCTTGAAAGCAAACTGAACTGGTTCGAGCGGCTGCCGTTGTTCGGCAGAAGAATTCTGGTGACGCGGGCGGCGGACCAGAACGCGCACATGTCGCAACGGTTCGGCGAACTGGGGGCGAAGGTGATTGAACAGCCCGTGATTGAGACTCGGGCGGCGCTGAATGAAGAGCCCCTGCACGCCGCGATCGCGCACCTGGAAAGCTACGGCTGGCTGATTTTCACAAGCGTGAATGGCGTGCGCTTTTTTCTTCGTGCGCTGGATGAATCGGCGAAGGATCTGAGCGCCATTCGCGGGCGTATCTGCGCGATCGGTCCCGCTACCGCGGAGGCGCTTCGGGACCTGCACCTAAAGGTTGCCGTGGTGGGTGATGAATACGTGGCGGAGAGCCTGCTGGACGCGCTTCCGGAAGACATGGGCGGCCAGCGTGTTCTGATTCCGCGCGCTGCCGTAGCACGTGACGTTCTTCCCGTGGGTCTGCGCGGGCGCGGTGCGCATGTGGACGTCGCCGAGGCGTATCGAACAGAGATGCCAGACGGCCTTCCTGCCCTGCTCGGCAAGGCTTTCGAGAGTTTGCGCGCGGAGGATTGGATTACGTTCACCAGTTCTTCCACGGTGCGGAACACGGTCGCGGCAATTGGGGCGGACCGTTTGCGAAATGTGCGCACGGCCTCTATCGGTCCCGTCACGACCGCCACGTTGCGTGAATTTGGGATCGAACCCGCGGCGGAAGCATCCAGTTATACGTCGGACGGCGTGGTTGACGCCATCCTCAAGGTGGGATAATCGGCCAAGTGAAACATCCGGGTTTGTTGTTAGGAACAATCTGTGGCGCGCTGATTTTGACGGGTTGCGCGAAGAATATCGATAACAAGGAAGCGGTGCAGGAAGGCGTTCGCAAAGGTGTGGCGAAGCGCGGGATCGATCCGAACCAGATGGACGTGAATGTGACGTCGGTTCAGTTTCACGGCAACACGGCGGGTGCCACTGTAGCGTTTTCGGCGAAGGGTCAACCGAGTGGTGGCGGCGTGACGGTGAACTACGAACTGGAGCGCGTGAAGGATGAATGGGTGGTGAAGACCCGCGCGCCGCTTAGCACCATGGGCCATACGCAAGGGGCGGAATTGCCCGGCATGGGCGGCAGCCACGGCGCCACCGGCAACTTGGCCACATCTCCGGATGGGCACATGGCACCGAACTCATCGGGCGCAGCGCATTTGCCTCCCGGGCACCCGGCGGTGGGCGGCGCGGGCGCAGGCAACGGGCCGAAGCGGTAATGCGCGTGGCCGTGCTGGGGGGCGGGCCGGCGGGGGCATTCGCGGCGGAACGTCTGGCGGCGGCTGGGGTCAGCACGGTGGTGATCGATGAGAAGCTGGCGTGGGAGAAACCCTGCGGCGGCGGACTCACTTACAAGGCTTATCAGCGATATCCGTTTCTGGTGGAGAATACGACGGCGAAGCGCTTCGTTTCGGCCACCACTTTGGCCGCGCCGAAAGCCGATCAGGTGAATCTGAATCTGGACCGGCCGCTGGTGATTTATTCACGCAAGGATCTGAACGGCATGCTGCTGGAGCGGGCCGCGCGCGCGGGAGCACGGGTGGAAAAAACGCGAGTCACCGCCATGGAACGAAGCGGCGCGGGCTGGCGCATCGAGACCACTGGCGGCGCCATGGAAGCAGACCATTGCGTGGTGGCGACGGGCGCGCGCAACCCGCTGCGTGAATACGGGACGCGGCTGAATCCAGACGACACCATGTCCGCAATGGGTTACTATGTGCCCGGTGAGCAGGCCGGAATCGACATTCAATTCCTGACGAACCTGGCCGGGTACATCTGGGTGTTTCCGCGTTGCGGGCATATGTCGGTGGGCATCTGCGGCAAGGGTGAACCGGCCGCGTCGCTACGCAAGCGCCTGGAAGCGTACATGGAAACGCGCGGTTTGAAATTTGCCGGCGCGCGATTTTATAGTCATCTGCTGCCCTGTTTAGAGACGCCGGCGTGGAACCGGAATCGCGTGGCGGGCGAGGGATGGACCGCGGTGGGCGATGCGGCCGGGTTGGTGGACCCCATCACCGGCGAGGGCCTCTATTACGCTTTGCGCTCGGCGGATCTGGCGGCGCAGGCGCTTGTGGAGGATCGTGGACCCGCGTGCGGAAATGCTTACCGGCGCTTGTTGCAAAGCGATTTTATGCATGACCTGGAGATCGCCTCGCGCCTGGCGAAACGGATCTTTTATGGCAATTTTCTTTCGGGCCGCATCCCGGCGCGCATGGTGCAGTTCACTCGCCGAAGCAGTCTGTTCAAAGCCACCATACAGGATCTGTTCGCTGGCACGCAGAGCTATGCGGGCTTGAAGCAGCGCCTGCTTTGCAACCTGGGTGGTAGCTTGTTGGAAGTGGCGCTCAGTCCATTCAGACCATGATCAAGCGATCGGTATCGGAAGCCCTGTTCGAGCGGGCGAAGAAGCATATTCCGGGAGGCGTGAATTCGCCTGTGCGCGCGTTCCGAAGCGTGGGTGGCGCGCCGGCGTTCATGGTGCGCGGTGAAGGTGCCCGCATTTACGACGTGGATGGGAATGAGTTTCTGGATTACATCGGAAGCTGGGGGCCTATGCTGTTGGGGCATCGCTTCCCGCCGGTGATCGAGGCGCTGCGGCAGATCCTTGAATTGGGTACCAGCTTCGGTGCGCCGACCGAGCGCGAAGTGGAATTGGCTGAACTGATTTGCGAGATGGTGCCCTCAGTTGAAATGGTGCGGCTGGTGAGTTCGGGCACCGAAGCGACCATGAGCGCGTTGCGTGTGGCTCGCGGTTTTACGGGCCGCGATCTGACCATCAAATTTGAAGGCTGCTACCACGGGCATGTGGATTCGCTTCTGGTGAAAGCGGGGTCGGGCGTCGCGACCTTGGGCTTACCGGATTCGCCCGGCGTACCGAAAGGCTTCAGCGATACAACTGTGTCGCTGCCGTTCAACGATGAGGGCGCTGTGGAAGAAGCTTTCAAGAACCATGCCGATAAAATCGCTGCGGTGATAGTGGAACCCGTGGCGGGGAACATGGGCTGCGTGCCGCCCGCGCCTGGTTTCCTCGAAGCTCTTCGCGATCTCTGCACGAAGCACGGCGCGCTGCTGATTTTCGATGAAGTGATGACAGGCTTCCGCTTGGCCGCCGGTGGTGCGCAGGAACTTTACGGCATCCGGCCCGACCTGACCGCGATGGGCAAAGTAATCGGCGGTGGGCTGCCCATCGCGGCGTATGGCGGGCGCAAAGATGTGATGAGCTTCGTCGCGCCCAGCGGGCCCATCTATCAGGCCGGCACGCTCTCCGGCAACCCCATGGCTGTCGCCGCTGGCCTTGCCATGCTGCGGCATCTGCGCGCGCATCCGGAAGTCTACGCTCTGCTCGAACAGCGTGCGGCGCATCTCGCTACGGCCGCGCCAACCGGCATCACGACAAACCGTGTGGGGTCGATGATGACCTGGTTCTTCACCGACCGTCCCGTGACCGATTATGAGACGGCGAAGCAGACCGCCACGAACCGGTTCCGGACCTTCTTCAACCTGATGCTGGAACGCGGCATCTATCTGCCTCCTTCGCAATTCGAGGCCATGTTCATTTCGGCAGCCCATTCGGAAGCCGATATCGAACGAACCATCGCGGCCGCCCGCGAATGTTTCGCTTTGTGCTAACGCGCGCCGCACAAACGGTGTGGAGCGCAGTGCTGCTGACCGGTGTCCTGTTCGCGTTTCAGCGCCCGTTCCGGCAGTTCCGCGGTGTGGAGTATGAAGAGTTCGAAGTGCCTGAAAATTACCAGGAGAAAACGGAATTTCAATTCGCGCGCCTGATGTTTCCTCCCGGTGCCAACGACGGCTATCGCGGCCGGTTCGATGGCGATTGGCGTCTGGGTCTTTCTTTGTGGACGCAGGACTACCCACGCGCCGACCGCCACTTTTCGAAGGCATTGGCGCGGCTCACGCGCGTGCATGTGCGCAGCGTGGAACAGCCCGTGAATCTGGACGAGGGCGATGCCTACGATTGGCCCTGGCTTTACGCGGTGCAAGTTGGCGAGTGGGGCTTAAGCGACCGCCAGGCTTTGGAGATGCGCGAATATCTATTGCGCGGTGGCTTCTTTATGGCCGATGATCTTCACGGCGTGGAAGAGTGGGCGGTGTTCGAAGAGCGCATCAGGCATGTTTTCCCCGATCGGCCCATCGTGGATATCCCGAATAACGACCCCATCTTTCACACCGTCTACGATCTGGATAAGCGCATCCAGATGCCGGGCGCGGCGCACCTGCGAACCGGCTCGAAGAACGGCGGCACCGTGCCGTACTGGCGTGGCATCTATGACGATAAGGGCCGCGTGATGATCGCGATCACGTATAACTCCGATGTCGGCGATGCCTGGGAGTGGGCCGATTACGAACGCTATCCGGAGCAGTTCGCGGGCATGGCCATCCGCCTGGGCGTGAACTATGTTGTCTATGCGATGACGCACTAAACTGTGTTGAGCCCGGTCACAGGCTTTCTTTCGCAAGCGGGGTTTACCCACTCGTTAACTCCGGCTCGCAACTGCACCTTCGGCTGCACGTATTGCTACGTGCCCACGTTGCGCGTCTTCGCCGGGTTGAAGCCGGAAGACTGGCGGCACTGGGGGCAGTTCACAACTTTCAAGCCAGAGATTGCGCCTGCGGTGGCGCGTGAACTCAAGCCTGGGCAGCGGGTTTATTGTTCGCCGCTGGTGGATCCGTATCAGCCGGCGGAAGAGACGGAGCGCGCGATGCCTGGCGTGTTGCAAGCGTTTCTGGAGCGGCCGCCCGCCGCCTTCGTGATTCAGACGCGCGGGCCGTTGATACTGCGCGACCTGGATCTGCTGCGGCGCATCCCACGGCTGCGCGTGAGCTTTTCCGTGACCACGGATCGCGATGATATACGGAAACTATATGAGCCGCATTGCGCTTCGATTGAGGAACGCTGGCAGACTATCCGCACCCTGCGGGACGAAGGCATCGACGTATTCGCAACGCTCGCGCCGATTCTGCCCTGCGATCCGGAGGCACTCATGGCCAGCGCGCTCGATGCCACCTGCAATGCCGTGATTGCCGACCCGTTGCATACGC
>JBBROT010000107.1:0-9750 GCA_038229155.1 Bryobacterales bacterium
ATCTGCGCGGAACTGCGCAGGCCGCCCAGCAGGCTGTATTTATTGTTCGAAGCCCAACCGCCAAGCGCGATGCCGTAGACGCCCATGGAACTGATGGCGAGCACGAAGAGCAGGCCGACGTTCAGATCGGTAAGCTGCATCCAGGTCTGATGACCGAAGGCTGTAATTTCCGGCCCGAAGGGAATCACGGAGATGGAGATCAACGCCATGGTGACAGCCAGGAACGGCGCCAGCAGGTAGAAGAAGCGATTCACATAAGGAGGCAGCAAATCCTCCTTGGTCATGAGCTTGATCACATCGGCCAGCGGCTGCAGCAGCCCATGGGGACCAACGCGCGAAGGACCCATACGCACTTGCACGTGCGCGATCACTTTGCGTTCCACCCATTGCAGGTACGCCAGCGTAGTGAGCAGCACGCCCGCGACGATGGCCGCCTTAATCAGGCTGATGACGATGAATTCCATTACTGGGGACGCGGGTTTTCGAGGACCGAATTCAAGATTCTAGAATAGCGTCCCAGAGTGCCGGATGTGAAGAGGTTATCGTGCGCGGAGCGAATCAGTTCCGGGTGTTCGGCAACGGGGATGCGGCCGTTGACGGGCATGCTCTGGGCTGCCCCGCCGGTGGAAAGAATGGGAAGCGGGACAGCGTAACCGGCAACCTGGGATTGGATTTCCGCGAAGACTTTACTGGAGACCCACTGCCCCATGGTGGCCGCAACCCCCATTTCACGAGCCAGCAGGCCCATAATTTCCAGATCGGGCTTGGTCCCCATGGTGCGGATGGCGGGTTTGAGTTGCTGAATTTCGCCGCAGACATTCGTCACGGTGCCGCTCTTCTCATAGGCGGATGCGGAGGGAAATACCACGTCCGCGCGCTTGGCGCTTTCGGTCAGAAAAAGATCCTGCACAACGATGAAAGCCTTTTCAGCGGCGAAGGGCGCACCGGCAAGCGGGTCCGCGCCGACAATCCAAAGCGCATCCAGCGAGGCGCTGGTGACCATGGCCTCCACCGTCAGACCGGGTGTTTCGGAAGGCTTGTGGCCGGGCAGTAGATCGGGCAGCACGCCCATATCCACCGCGCCGCGCGAATTCGAGTAATCCACCAGGCAGCAATACTTCACCGCATAGGGCAGGCTGGAGCCGATCTCGACCAGACGGCGGAGCGATGCGCCTTTTACCGAATCGTCGAACACGATGAGCAGTTCCTGTTCGGTCAGAAGTTGGGCGTGAATCTCTTCGACGCCGGCCAACTCTTCGCCATGCTGCACACGGACGCTGCGGAAGCTGATTTTGTCTTCGCGCACTTCCTTCGCGGTCACCGTGAAAACGTGGGCGTTGCGATGCCGGAAGTTGGCGCGGATCTGGAAGGAAAGCAGGGGCTGTTCGAGCGCGAGATCGGCACCGATGACCAGGATGGCTTTCGAGTTGTAGAAATCTTCCACCTTGGCAAGAGTGCCTGTTGTGCCGCTCAGCGCATCCAGCAAAGTGACAACATCGCCGGACCGCTGGTGATCGATACTGTTCGTGTTCAGCACCTGGCGGCCGAACTTTTGCAGATAGAAATTCTCTTCGTTCGTCAGGTGCGCTGAACCCACGATGCCGAACAGCGCGTTGTTCGCTTTCAGTTCACTGAAGCGTTTGGCCGTAAAGGCGAGAGCTTCCGACCATGACGCCGGTTCCAGCTTGCCGTTACGCCGGATGAGCGGGGCCTGCAGCCGCTCGGGGTGATCTGTGAAATCGAACCCATAGCGGCCCTTGATGCAGAGGAACTCGCCGTTGATGCCGGAGCGATCACGATTGTTGCCGCGAATAATATGGTCGTTGCGGACGCCGAGCGTGGTCTTGCAGCCGTTCGAGCAGTGCGTGCAAATGGTGCTGACGTGCTCCATCTCCCACGGCCGCGTCTTGTAGCGGTAAATGCCGCTGGTGAGCGCGCCCACAGGGCAGATATCGACACACATGCCGCATTCGTCGCAATTGAGATGGTCACCCATGTTGGGCGCAATTTCAGAGAACGCACCGCGATTGATCACGCCCAGCGCGCCCACGCCCATCCCCTCGTTGCAGACGCGGACACAGCGGAAACACAGGATGCAGCGCGGCGCATCGAAAAACACCACCGGCGACCACTGCTTCTCGTCGACATGGAGTTTGGTTTCGGTGTAGCGGCTCTCGCCCGCGCCGTAACGGAACACCATGTCCTGCAGTTCGCATTCGCCGCCTTTATCGCAAACGGGGCAATCGAGCGGATGGTTGGTGAGCAGAAACTCCAGCGTGGATTTGCGCGCGGCGGCCACCTGCGCCGTTTGCGTCCGGACTATCATCCCTTCGGCGACAGGCAGTGTGCAGGCGGCCATCATCTTCGGTGCCTTTTCCACTTCCACCAGACACATGCGGCAAGCGGCCTGCAGGGAATAGCCTTCGTAATAACAGAAGGCGGGAATTTCAATCCCGGCTTGCTTCGCGGCGTTGATCAGCAGCGTGCCGGGTTCGGCCGTAATCTGCTGGCCGTCTACGGTGAGTTTTACTGGATCTGGCATTTAAACAGTGGGCTGCGCGGGGATTGCAGCGGCTTGACCGTGCCACGCAAGCGCTTCTTCACGCAGCGTTTCTTCCCGCACATAAGAGCGGCGCGGCTTGGGGCCGTGCGCCAGGTAATCTTCGAATTCACCGCGGAACTTTTCAATGATGCTGATGGTGGGCATGGCGGCCGCATCGCCGAGCGGGCAGAAGGTGCGTCCCAACATATTTTTCGCCAGATCGCCAATCATCACGATGTCGCTTTGGGTGCCCGCGCCTTCGACGAAACGCGTCAACAGCTTCTTCAGCCAGGTGGTCCCTTCGCGGCACGGAATACACCAGCCGCAGCTTTCGTGCTGATAGAAGCGCATGATGCGCAGCGCCACGCGCACCATGTCCGTATCTTCGTCCAGCACAATCATGCCTCCGGAGCCAAGCATGCTTTTCACTTTGGCCAGCGCGTCATAATCGAGCGTCAGCCCGTCGCACTCCGCCGCCGTCAGCATGGGGCATGAGGAGCCGCCGGGCACAACCGCTTTCAGCTTCTTGCCGTTGCGCATACCGCCGCCCAACTCTTCAATCGCGCGCATCATGGGGAAGCCGAGCGGCACTTCATACACGCCGGGCTTATTCACATGGCCGCTGATGCAGAGCAGTTTGGTGCCACCGCTCTTGGGGATACCGAGCGCGGCATACTCCGCGCCGCCCATAAGAAGAATAGCGGGCACGGTGGCGAATGTTTCTACATTGTTGAGCAGCGTGGGCGATTGGTAAGCTCCGCTCACGGCCGGAAACGGCGGGCGGATGCGAGGAATGCCGCGCTTGCCTTCGAACGATTCCAGAAGTGCCGATTCTTCGCCGCATTCATATGCCCCCGCGCCGCTGTGCGTGCGGATGTGGAAACTGAATCCGGTGCCGTGAAGATTATCGCCCAGGTAGTCGGCTGAGTAGGCTTCGGCAATGGCCCGGTCCATGATGTCGATCAGATAGCGATACTCGCCGCGGATGTAAATCCAGCCGTACTTCGCGCCCATCACGTAACCGCCAATCATCATGCCTTCCAGAAGCTGATGCGGGTCGAACTCCATCAGCAGCCTGTCTTTACAGGTGCCGGGCTCGCTTTCGTCCGCATTGACCATGATGTATTTGGCCTTGGGGCTGGTGCGCGGAACGAAGCTCCACTTCAAACCCGTGGGAAAACCGGCGCCGCCGCGTCCACGCAGGTTTGAAGCCTTCAGTTCGTCAATGATGGCGTCCGGCGTCATGCCCAGAGCTTTTTTAATAGCCGCATAGCCCTCGTTCGCCATGAAGGTTTCAAGCGACGCGCTATTCGGCAGCCCGAACCGCTTGGAAATAATGCGCGTTTCGGCGGGATGCGGTTCGTTATACGGCATGGGCTTTTTCGGTAAGACCGTTAATCAACTCTTCGAGCCGGGCGGGCGTCACTTCGTGGTGGAAATCGTAATTGATCTGAATCGCCGGTGCCCACGAACAGGCACCGATGCACTCCACTTCTTCAAGCGAGATCAAGCCATCGGCGGTGGCCTGCTTGTGACCGATCCCGAGCTTGTGGCATGCCTGATCCCACAGATCTTCGCCGCCGGTAAGCAGGCAGCTCACGTTGGTGCAGATCTGCACGTGAAATTTTCCGAGCGGCTTCGGATGAAGCATGGAGTAATACGACATCACCTCTGAAACCTGCAGAGGCTGGACGCCGACGCGCGCGGCCACTTCAACAATCAGCTCCGGCGTCACGCTACCCAGTTCGTCCTGCCCATAGATCAGCATGGGAATCATGGCGCTGCGTTTTTTGTCTTCCGGATAGTTCGAGAGCAGAGACTCAAACTTACTTTCAAGTTGCGGCGAGAGCTGCATTAGCGGTCGGTATCTCCGAGAACGAAATCCATGGAGCCCATGGACGCGATGACATCGGAGATCATGGAGCCCTTCGCCAGGGTGGGAATGGATTGCAGGTTACCGAAACTCGGCCCGTGAATGTGGACGCGGTAGGGCTTGGCGGTCCCATCGCTCACAACGTAATAGCCGAGTTCTCCCCGTGGCGATTCAATCACCTGATACACCTCGCCTTCGGGCACACGGAACCCTTCGGTCACAATTTTGAAGTGATAGATCAGGCTCTCCATCTGCGTCTTCATTTTTTCGCGTTCGGGAAGCATCAGGCCGGGGGCGTCAGCTTGGAAAGCACCTTCCGGCATGCCGTCCAGCGCCTGCTTCACAATTTTGGCGCTTTGACGCATCTCTTCGACGCGCACCAGATAGCGGGCGTAAACATCGTTTTCGGTGCGCGTCGGCACGGTGAAATCGAACTTTTCGTAGCTGGAATAAGGAGCCTGCTTGCGCGCGTCCCAATTGACGCCGGCGGCGCGCAGCATGGGGCCGGTGACGCCTAAATCGAGCATGTCCTCCACACTGATGAAGCCGACGCCCTTGGTGCGGCCGATCCAGATGCGGTTGTTCGTCAGCAGCTCTTCGTATTCATCGACCTTCGAAGGGAAGCCGTCGATGAAGCTCTTGATGCGATTGTGCCAGCCACGCGGAGGAGCGAGCGCCAGGCCGCCGATGCGGATGTAACTGGTCATCATGCGCTGGCCGGAATACATTTCAAAAATGCGCAGGATGTCTTCGCGTTCGCGCATGCAATAGAGGAACATGCTCATCGCGCCGATATCGAGCGCATGCGTCCCCAGCCACACCAAGTGGCTGTTCAGGCGCGTGAGTTCCACCAGCATGACGCGCGTCCACTGAGCCATCGGCGGAATTTCCAGGCCCAGCAGCTTCTCCACCGCAAGCGAATAACAGAGGTTATTCGAAAGCGGGGCCAGATAATCGATCCGGTCGGTAAGGGTAACGGCCTGCTGGTACGTCTTCACCTCGAATTCTTTTTCGATGCCCGTATGCAGATACCCGATATCGGGCTTCGCGGAGCGGATCACTTCGCCTTCCAGTTCCAATTCGAGGCGCAGCACGCCATGAGTGGACGGGTGCTGCGGACCCATGTTCAGAGTCATGCGCCGGGTGCTGGTGGCGGTTTGCGGTGTTGCGATTTCAGGTTCGGTGAGCGTGAAAGAAGACGCCATGATTAGACTCGCGTTCCTGTGACCGGATAATCTTTGCGGAGCGGATGGCCTTCCCAATCGGCGGGAAGCAGGATGCGCTCAAGTTCCGGATGGTTGTGGAACGCAACGCCAAACAGATCGAACACTTCGCGCTCATACCAATTGGCCGCGCGCCAAACTTCAGTGACGGAGGCGATGGCCGGTTGCGCGCCGGAGACGCGGGAACGAAGCCGCAGCCGCTGATTGTGTTCGAGCGAATGCAGATGGTAAACGATCTCGAAGCGAGGCTCTTCCGGATAACGATCTACCGCGGTCAGATCGCTCAATCGAATGTAGCCGCCTTCGTGCTTCAAACGGCGGCACACATCCACGATGCGGTCCGGCGCAATCTCAAACGTAACTTCACCGTGATCGAATTTGGCGCTCAAAATGGAATCTTCCACAAGGCGCACGGCGGGATGGTCTTTCAAGGTTTCTGGAATCACGAGGCAGTTATCGCTTCTCGGCGGTCTCACCCGACCAATCGAGCACTCCCATTTTCCAGATGTAAAAAAAGCCGCAAAGGACTAAAACCACGAACAGCAGCATTTCCAGGAATGCGAACATGCGCAATTCACGAAAAACGGTGACCCAGGGATAAAGGAAGATGGCTTCGATGTCGAACAGGATGAACAGCATGGCCACTAGATAGAATTTCACGCTGAAACGTTCGCGCGCGTCTCCGGTGGGCACCATGCCGCATTCGTAAGGCGTGTCTTTGACCCGGTTGCGGACTTTCTTCCCGAGCAAATACGAAAAGCCGATCATCGCGGAAGCAACGCCCATCGCGATGACTATCTGCACGAAGACGGGAAACCAGTACTGACCTGCGGTGGTGGGCAACCTTTACTATAAGAACGGAGGAAAAGCGGTGTCAAATATCGAGGTCACGATAAACGGCGAGCAGCGCGAGATTGAGGGGGGCAGGACGGTGCTGCAATACCTGGAATCGCTTGAGATTACGCCTGATCGCGTGGCTGTGGAATTAAACCGGATAATTGTGAAACAGGCGGAGTGGGGCCGGACCGTGATTGAGCGCGGGGCGCAACTGGAGATTGTGCAGTTTGTGGGGGGCGGGTAGGTTACTGATTTTCCAGATCGGCAAGCCGCTGCTCATGAGCTTCGGCAATTCTTGCGAGAGCGCGAATGGTGGTGGCGTCTTGACTGGTGACGTCCACAAGCTTGTTGACGTTTTCACTCAAGATAGCTAAACCAGCCGTCAATTCGCCGATTTGCCTATCGTGCGATTCGTTCGATTGCAGAAGAAATTCGATCCGCTGGTCGATTGTCACAGTTCCATCTTCTCAAGCTTAAGAGCCGGTTCACGGAACCGACCCCATTTACCGCGACGCTGTCGATTTACGTATAGCTGCGCATCGCCGTCGATTCTTCATCGAAGACTTCAAACACGGTGTACAGCTTCGTGATTTGGAGCAAATCTTTCACGCGCTTGTTGAGGCCGTTCAGCTTCAGTTGGCCACCCTGATTGGTGACCGTGGTGAAGGCGCTGACCAACTCGCCGATGCCGGAACTATCGATATAGGAAACTTCGCTCAGGTTCAAAAGAATTTTGTTGTGACCCTGGGCGAGCACCTCTTTCAACGCGTCGCGCATGGTGCTGGAACCCTCTCCCAATGTGATACGGCCCGCCAGATCCAGTACGGTGACGTCGCCAACTTGCCGGCTATTCAATTTCACGCTCATATTCGTTCTCCTTCCATTCTATTCAGAAACCGATTTTTTCTTCACCAGCAAAACTTCCGTGCCGTGGGGCGACGCGGGCCGGACGTCCACTTCGTCCATAAACGCCCGGATCAGGAAGATGCCCCGGCCGGAATGGCGCAACAGATTCTCTTCCGCCAAAGGGTCTGGAAGTTTAGAAATATCGAAGCCCTCGCCCTGATCCGCAATGCGGATTTTGATGTAATCGTCCGCGCCTGAAACTTGCAAATGAACCGTCTTATTGGCGTTGTACCTGTTGCCATGCACGACGGCGTTGACCATGCACTCGCGCGCGGCCATGCCGATCTTGTGAAGGTCGTCCTCATCGAATCCCGCCGCTTCCGCAGCACCCATAATGAGGGATTCAGCGCGGTCGACGCTATCGAGAGTCGACTCGAATTGCTGGTTGACGTACTCTTTTTCGCTTTCTTCGCGCAATTGCATTCAGGGCTTCGCTTACGTGACAAGCGAACGTTCACGATAGGACAAGGGTTTGGTGGAAGTCAAGCGGCGGTGCGGCGCGGAAGTGGATTGTTGCTCCGCCCGGGCGACTTCTAGGCAGCGATAACCGCGTATTTGAAGCTCATTGTTTTCCGTAAGGAGGCATCGGCCCAAACCTCAGCCTACGGATTGGGCGGTGGTGGCGGTGCCGTCGGTGCCGTGGTGGGGGCCGGTGTGCCTCCCTTATCTCCCGAACCGCCCGGGCTACCCGCTGGAACGCCAGTCGCGCTGGGCGTCCGCGGCATTCGATACAAAGCTTCATTCAACGCATCCGACGCCGCCCGCATCAAGCGCTGCAGCACCATCCCGCGATCCACCATCTTGGCCGCCAGCGGCTGGTTCTTAAACACGCGCAGCCAATCGCCCGGGTTTAACAGGCGTGTCTGGCCGGGTTCCATCAAGTGGCGTACTTCCACCTGACCCTCCTCCACCAACACCAGCGTGGTCGCGTCCGTGTCTTCCACATCCACATCGAACACCGTGCCGCGCACCGCGATCACCGCGGTCGGCGTGCGCACCTTGTTATGGTTCGGCACGCCCCCGATATGCTGAATCTGCACCCTCACCTTGCCCAGCATGATCTCCAGCAGGTCTTTCCAATCCCCGCGGTTGTTGCGGAAAATCACCTGAGCGTTGGGGTAGACGTCGAATGTGCTTCCGTCGGAAACCTGAAACACGGCGTAACTTTCGGCACCCGTAACAATGGTCTGCTGCGGCTGCACGAAATCGCCCGGATGAAGAGCCCAGGTCGCGCCATCGCGCAGAAGCGACACTTGACCGGAGAGCGAAACCACTTTGGCCGCCGCATCTTTTTGCGCGCTGAGGGGCGCGGCCAATGCCAAAAAGGCCAGCAGAGCGACGCTATTCCGATGCTGAAACCGGCTGATCACAGGGAACCACCAGTTTAGCATCGCAATTGCGAGGGGCAAGTCACGGGCCCTACGTATTTATGCCGATAAGTGCTTGCTCCCAAACGGCTTGGGTGAGAGAAACCGGCCCGTGCGGTACGATATGGATACTCTGGTGTGTCATTTAAACCCGGTTCGTTGGACACTTTTAGTGCTCATTGCGGCGGCGGGCTTCGCGCAAATCGCGGAAGCTCAAACCGATCTCGCATGGCGCAAGCTTGGCACCACCGCCGTGGAAACGGGTCTTGCCGGCGCGGCTGGCGGTCCCGTCAGGCAGGTCTGGTTTTCTGAAGACGGCACCCAACTTTTCGCCCGCACCGGTCGCGGATTGTCGTTCGTAACGTCCGATTTCGAAACCTGGTCCGCCGCTCCCGCCGATGCCGCGCGCTGGGAAATGCCCCTGCAACGCTCTCCCGCGAAACTGCCGGAAGCTCAAGCGAATCTTCGCGAAGGCGGGGGCGGCCGCTTGTATGCCTTCGGCCAGCAAGTGTACGCCTCTCAAGATGACGGCCGCACCTGGATCGATCTGACGTCCTTCAACGGGCGTTCCATCATCGGCGATGGCCAGCACGACGTCGCAATTTCCCCGCGCGACCCACTCTTCGTCGCCGTCGCGAACGATTCCGGCGTGTGGACATCCCGCGATGGCGGCCTCTCCTGGAATGGCCTGAATGACGATCTGCCGAATCTCCCCGTCCGCGCGCTCCTGCCCGGCAACTCAGTTTTTGTCGACCGGCTGGGCACCGCCGCATTGCGAGGGCGGACGCGTTGGACACTTGGCGAGTCATCGTCCCCCGACAGCGCCATGCGCGCTTCCCTTTCCCAGAAGTTGAGCGCGCATGTAACAGCCGTCGCCGGCGCGGGCGATATCTGGTATGCCGGTACAGCCGAAGGACGCGTCTGGACCTCGGTCGACGCGCGCTCGCACTGGACTGTATCGACGATTCAATCGGCCGGTCCCGTGGACCGATTTGCCGTGGA
>JBBROT010000108.1:0-9730 GCA_038229155.1 Bryobacterales bacterium
CTATGAGCGAGGCCGCACCGAAATCTCCGCGGGCGTTCGCGTCTACGGCCCGCAGTATGAAGACGATATGAACGTGATACGTATGGCCGGGAATGCGTCAGTACAGGTGCTGGCGCGCGAACGCCTGACGGACCAGATAAGCGTGTCGGTGGCTTTTGAAAATCTGCTGGATCATCAATACTACACGGGTTTCACACCGACGCCCACCATCGGCGCACCGCGCCAGGTACGCGCGGCGGTGCGCTGGACCAAGTAGAAGCTATAGGTTCAGTTTTGCCAGCCGCTCTCCGGCCGCATCCAGCGTTTCCATCTTCTTGCAGAAGCAAAAGCGCATGCGTTGGGCACCGTCTTCGGGGTTCGAATAGAAGCTTGAACCCGGTACGCCGGCAACGCCCACGTGCTCCAGCATGTGCCTCGAGAATGCTATGTCGTCTTTGAACCCAAAGGCGGAGATGTCGGTCATCACGTAGTATGCGCCGCCGGGCATGAAGCAGCGGAAGCCGGCTTGTCCGAGTAGCGGCAGCAGGCGATCTTTCCGCTCGGCGTACTCCGTCGAGAGGCCCGCGAAGTAAGAATCGGGCAGGCTCATGGCCATCGCGCTCGCGTGCTGCAAGGGCGACGCCGCGGCCACGGTCAGAAAATCGTGTACCTTGCGAATGGAATCGGTCAGCGCCGGGGACGCGATCACCCAGCCCACGCGCCAACCGGTGACAGAGAACGTCTTGCTCATGCTGTTGATCAGGATGCAACGGTCACGAAGGCCGGGGATGGTGATCATGGGGACGTGCGTACGGCCATCGTAGGTGATGTGTTCGTAGATCTCATCCGTGATGGCAAGCGCGTCGAACTCTACGCAGAGCTTGCCGATGTACTCGAGCTCTTCGCGCGTGAAGACCTTGCCCGTGGGGTTGTTCGGCGTGTTGATGATGATGGCTTTGGTGCGGGGGCTGAAGGCGCGGCGCAGTTCCGCCTCATCGAAACGCCAATCGGGCGCATGCAGCCGGACCGTTTTCCGCACCGCGCCGCAGAGCTTGATGTCGGGGTCGTAGTTCTCGTAGTAAGGCTCGAAGACAATCACTTCATCGCCTGCATCCACCGTGGCGAGCAGGCTGGCCACCATGCCTTCCGTGGCACCGCATACGACCGTGACTTCGGATTCGGGATCCACACGCAAGGCATACGTTCGCTGGTACTTGGCGGCGATGGCGTCGCGCAACACTTTGGCGCCCCACGTGATGCTGTATTGGTTGAAGTCGGCATCGATGGCGATCCGGGCAGCCTCTTTAATTTCGGCGGGCGCGCCGAAATCGGGAAAGCCCTGGGCCAGGTTCACGGCCTGATGCCGTGTGGCGAGCCGGCTCATTTCCCGAATGACGGATTCGGTAAAACGGCTGGTGCGTTCACTTTGGAAACGGTTCACGTGTTTTGATCGTGCCACAATTTGCGCGATATACTTGGCGGCTGATGCTTCGCACTTTTACACTTGTGATTTTCTCCGCCACTATGGCGCTGGCCGCGGGAGCCGATTCGATTCAGGAAACCGAGCGCGAGTTCGGCAAAGCTTTGGCGGCGAACGATGTCGCGGCACTGGACAAATTGATCTCGCCGGATATGATCTACACGCACTCCGGTTCGAACACCGATACCAAGGCCACATACCTGGAAGCGCTGAAGAACGGCAACCTGAAGTACACCATGTTCGACTACGACAAGCTGGATAGCAAAATGTATGGGAACACGGGCTTGATCTTCGGCGTGGTGCATGTGAAATCCATCAGCAAGGGCACGCCTGGTGAATCACACCTGCGCATTCTGCATGTCTGGGTCAAGCAGCAAGGCGCGTGGCGATTGGTGGCGCATCAATCCACCAAGATGCCTTCCTAAACAGCGGATCTAAGCACCGTACACGCCGCTCTTGCGATGATGTCAGGTGAACCCCGCTCTTTTTTCAAGCGCTGGAGTGCGCAATATCGGACCGTACGCCGCCCGCAACAGCTTATGCGCTATATAACGAGGCGGCGAAAGAACTGGGCAGTAAGCGCGAATCAGAACACGTAGCCGATGTGCGCGGAGACGGACCGGGGCTGCAAGAAGTGCGTGCCGCTGAACGTGGACAGGAAGTTATAGAGCGCCACTTTGTCAGTGAGATTCGCGATGGTGACGGAGGCAACAATCCGGCGCGAGTTATCCGAATGGAAGAGATTATCCGTACCGACGGCCATGTTGAAGATGTTGCGAGGCTTCACGCGCGCGGGGTTGTGATCGTCATTCGCGACGGACGGCGAAGGTATGTTCAGCAGCTTCGATTTCACCGCGCCGCCGCAGCTGCTGAAGCCGGCATTGAAAGTGGCGAATAGGCCGCCGCACGAAAGACCGATGGTGGTCCGCTGCGCGGGAGAGAGCGCCAGCGCATCATCCGTGGTGGGCACGCCGCTCACCACCAGGCCGCTGTCATACCGCCAGATCACGGAAACATATTCGGCGTTTTTCGGACGCTGATAGCGAAAGTTCGCGTTCGATTGAAAGGCCTGGTCATGATCGATGCGGAACACGCTGGTACCCAGATCATTGGGCAACACACCACCGTTCTGCGGCGGAAAATATCGGGCGCGCGTGTGGCCGAAGCTGTAGTAGGCCTGGAAGCCATGGATGTTGGTGGTGCTGACGCGGCCAGTGACGCCATCGAGCTTGGAGTTATGCCAGGCGATGGGGAAGGTGATGGTGGTGTTCAACAGAATGCTGAAATCGTAGGCATTGTGGGTGTACTTCCAGAAGTAATCCGCGTCCACCAGAAGGTACTTGCCAATGGCCTGTTGGAAGCCGGTGTTGAACTGATTGCGCCGGCCGGGACGAATGGTTGCGGTGCCTGCCGCGCCGAACACATTTTCCGCCAGGCCGCCGTTACCGGTGGCGCTTGAAAGAATCAGATTTTCATTGAACGGAGTTTCGAACGTGCGCGCATACGCGGCGCGCAGCACGGTGCCGGTCCGCTTGATGTTGTACGCCACGCCGGCGCGAGGTTCGATGCCACTATCGGTGGCGAGGCCATGATAGGTCTCGCCGCGCAGGCCCAGGTTCACCTGCAGGTTGCCGAACTTGATGGAATCCTGCAGGTAGCCGGCGAACTGATTGATGTTCGCGGTGCCATGGAAACGGAAGAGCCGGCCGCCGCGCGTCAAGTCATAAGGAAGCAGGCCGGGAAGGTACGCGGGGTTAGGGATGCCGCCATCCAGAAAGGGCGCGTTGTAGCCCGGGTCCGTCACGCCGAAGCCGAAATTCTCGCGCAGGCGAGTCTGCTTCGAATCGGTACCAAGCTTAAGGGAATGGCGGCCGGCGACAATCGATAAATCCGCGCGCAAGCCGTAATTGAGCAGTTGGCGATCTTGCGAACTGGTGAACGGCGTATCGGCGAAAGGATCATTACTGGCGTAAAAAATGAACTGATCTTTTCGGATGTACGGGTTGACGGTGAGCAGCGTTTGGCCGTTGAAGGTGTGCTGATAGCCGGGCGCGATATTCCAGGTCATCACGCGCTGGCGCTGGTCCTGCCCCAACTGGTCATAGCTGTTCGGAATCTGAATCCAATTGCGCGCGGTGAACAGATTCAGGTGGAGCGCGTCCTTGCCGGTGGGCTCATAATCCAGGCGGTCGAAGATGGTCTGGTTGTTGCCTTTATCGTGAAACGGCGTGAATTCCGGCGAATCGAGAAAACGCCCGCTGCGGCTGCCATCTAACGAAATGAAGTTGCCGTACTTGGCGTTGCCGAAGCCATAAGACGCGCCGCCGGTGACCGTGCCGAACGTTCCATAGGTCGCATCGATGCTGCCGAAGGGCTTTGCGCCCAAGCCCGAACGCGTCGTGATCTGCGCCACCAAACTGGTCTTATCGCCGAATTCCGCGTTGGGCGTTCCAGTGGTCAGCTCCATGCTTTGGATCGCGCTGGTGGGTAGCTGCGTGGAAAAAACCTTGCTCTGCTGATCGCTAATGGGCTGGCCATCCAACACGAACGATACTTCGCCATGATCGCCCACTGGATGAAAGAAGCCGTTGGCGTCAGCGACCACGCCGCCACTTGTATACGTGATGGCATCGCTCAAGCCCGCGCCCGGATTCACGGTGGGCAGCTTCGAAATCAGATTGCGATCGACGTCGACATGGGCGGTGGGGTCGTTCTCCAGAACGTCCGCGCCCGCGGCTTCGACGGTCACTTCGGTGGTGGATCCGGCAAGCTTTAAAATCGCGGTAATTTGCTGCGGTACCGCGTTTCGTATGGACACGTCCGACGTATACGCGGTGAAGCCCGCCGCGGTGATTTCCAGATGATATGAGTTCGGTGGAATATTGCCCAGGCGGAAGCTGCCATCCGCGCCCGAAACCACCTGCCGCTTATAGCCGCTGATCGGATTCGAAAGCGTGACCTGCGCGCCGGCGATGGACGAATTGCTGGGGTCGCGCACCACGCCTTGCACCGGTCCCGCATTTCCGAGCGATTGCCCGTAGAGGCTGAAACACGCACACGCAAAACAGGCCAAACTTTGTACTACACTTCTCATTCAGAACTCCTGGGCGGAACCCCCGCGCACGCGTGGACCGCTTCTTGCAGTATGGCCCGCTGCATGCGCGATCATGAACGGAAAAAGCGTGAGCGGGTTAGCTCCGCTGCCAGCGGGCGGAATTCAACCGCCAATGGACACGAAAAGTATGCGCATTTTGATTGCCGATGACGAACCAATTGCCCGCGGCATTCTTCGGGAAGAGATTACCTCTCTTGCGGGGTTGGAACTGGTGGGCGAAGCGGAGAACGGGTTGAGCGCGCTGGCGATGATTCGTTCGCTATCGCCTGACCTGGTTTTTCTGGATCTGGAGATGCCGGTGATGGGCGGCTTCGAAGTGATCGCGAACCTGACGGTGCCGCCGCAACCTTCGCTGGTAATTGTGACGGCTTACAACGAACATGCGATACGCGCCTTTGAAGCGGGCGCGATCGATTACCTTCTGAAGCCGGTGAGCCGTGAGCGGCTGGTGAAATCGATCGAGCGCGTCTCCCGGCTGAGAGGGCAACCATTCGAGGCGGCCGAGCAGGCCAGGCGGCTGGTGGCAGTGGCCGAAAATTCAATCGGTACCGCTCCCGGAAAGATTGTAGGCCGTGTGGGCGATGAATATTTTCTGCTGGATTCGGCGGAGGTGCTGGCGTTCCTTGCCGAGGACGATGACGTGTGGGTGGTAACTGCGAAACGCCGGTATTTAGCGACGCACTCGCTGCGGGCCATGGAAGAGCGCACTCGCTTGCTGCCGTTTCAACGCGTTCATCGCAACGCGATTGTGAATGTGAACCACGTTCGCAAGATGAGCGCGCTCAGCAGTCAGCGATGGCTGCTCACGCTCAGCAACGGAATCGAACTCACGGTCAGCAAGCGGCAGGCACAGACCGTGCGCGGTATCTTAGGCGCTTAGAAACCCCGGCGCTTAGCTGGCGCGTGCCAATTGGGAACGGGGGATGCGGAAATTGACGCGCGTGCCGTCGGGTCCGGTGCGGAAGTGGACCGCGGCATCCGCGCCATAACAGAGTTCCAAGCGGCGCGTCACATTGGCCAAACCCAAGCCGGTGCCGGGGCTGCTTTCGGGCTTAGCGCCGCCGCCGCTATCTTCCACGCTGACCGTGATGGAATCCCCAACCAGGCGAACCTGCAAACGTAGCCAGCCGGGGTCGGGCTTTGCAGAAATGCCGTGCTTCACCGCGTTTTCGACAAGCGGCTGAATGGAAAGGATGGGGATGGGACACATCAGTGCAGCGTCATCCACATCGATTTCGGTGCGCAGGCGCGGGCCTAGTCGCAGCGCTTCAATTTCCAGATACGCGCGCACGATTTGCAGTTCTTCGCCGAGGGGAATGTAAGTTTTTTCGGATTGCAGGAAGTAGCGGAAGATATCCGCCAGGTTCAACACAGTACGGCGTGCGCCGGCGGCTTCGCGCGGAATGATGCCGTAGAGCGTGTTCAGCGCGTTGAACAGAAAGTGCGGATTGATTTGCGATTGCAGGGCGCGCAGTTCCGCTTGCGAAACCAGGCGCTGAATTTCAGAGCTGCGGAAACGCTCCACCTGTTCGGAAATCGCGGAGGCCAGGCGATTGAGGAAGCGCAGGTCCTCGCTGAGATAGCGGCGTCCGCCTTGCCTGCGGCCAAGCAGGATGTAGCGGCCATCGCCTTGAGAGAAACGCAGCGGCACAATCGCTTCCGCCCAGCGCAGGGCGGGGCTGCCGCGAAAGGCCGCGCTCTCCGTCACGGACATGGGGAAGAGTGGGCCGGAAGCGCGGACCTCGGCGGGAATATCGGCGTGATCCACAATCTCGGTTCGCGAGGCGCGCAGGAAAATTCCCATTTGCGCCGCGGCCCAGGTCATATACTCACGTTCGGTTCCGCCTTCGGGAGGGCGCGAACGGACCATCTCGAGCGCCTTCTCCAGATCGGGGCGGCGAAAGACAACGTTGGTGAGAAGCTTCTGCACGCTGTTTCGAAGCAGGGCAAAGCCGATGAGCAACACGCAAACCGAAACCAGCAGCAAGGCTTGACCTAATGGGTTGCGGTCCAGATTCGGTTGGATCAGTATCAGCCTGGCTCCGGCGCGCACCGCGGCAAACGTGAGGACTCCCGCCAGCAGCGCATTCGCGAGGAAGCGAATGAAGGCGTCCAGCAATACGAAGCGGTAATCCTGCAGCAGAATGAACAGGGCCAGCGGGATACCCGCGTGATGAATTGCAAGTTCGCTGGACCAGCGCCCGTTCGCCGCGGTGGAACCGAAGTGAACGAAGGAGATGGCGAAGAGGAAGAGGCACATGGAACCCGCGATGCGAGAGGCGTTGCCGCGCGCCCCCGGCACACGCCGCCATGCCAGGACAATCACGGCGATGGAGGTGAGCACTCCGAAGCCAACGGGAATGAGGATCAGCGCGAATTGTTTGGGAGCGCCCTGTGCCTGACGCAGGTTCAAGAGGTGGAGAACCAAAGCCACAACGGAAAGAGAATAGGCCGCGATGACCACGCCGCGCAGACGGCCTTCAAGAGAGAGGTGAAGCAACACAGCGGGCAGCAGACTGAGCACCGCGAAGCTGACAGCAATTGCCACCGCGCCGGTTTGCGGAGCCGATGGAGAAACGGCCAGAGCGGTAAGCGAAATCACGTCCCAGAGAAATGCCAGCCCGGCGGCCGCGAAGGAAAGCCAGCTACCGCGAGGGAAGCCCGAACCGGCGCGGTCCCTTAAAAACAAAATCAGAAATATGCCGAAGATGATTGCGCCGGCGGTATGGCCAATGATGTTGACCAGCAGCGGCTCATGGATATCGGGCACGCCTTATTGTGGCGCAGACAATAGCCGCTTAGTGGTAAGAGGGGCCTTTCAACTCTGCGCGAAGTATCTCACTGAAGGGCTGCAGAGCCAGCGACCCGTTGTAATGTTTGCCATTTACGAAGATGGATGGCGTACCTTCCACACCGGCTTCTTCGCCTTGTTTTAAGTCTCGCGCAATCTGAGCTTTCGTCTTCGCGGAATCCATATCGGCGGTGAACTTGGGCATGTTGCAGCCGAACTCTTTCGCCCACGCAAGAATATTCTCGCGAGTGAGCTTGGTGTGGTTGGCGAACATGCGGTCGTGCAGCGGCCAGAACTTTCCCTGCGCATGGGCGGCCAGGGCAGCTTGAGCGGCCAGCATGGCGTGCCCGTGAATTGCGGCCAGGGGGAACTGTTTATAGATGAGTTTCACATCGTTGGGGAAAGCTTTCTGGATGGCTTCCAGTTCCAGCACGGCCTTCGAGCAATAAGGACATTCGAAATCTGAAAACTCAGCCAGGGTGATCTTCGCATTGGCGGGTCCTTTCACTGGCGCACCTTCGAGTGACAGGGGCACGGCGTCATCCAGCAACGTTTGCGTGCCGGGCGCGGCGGTGAACATGGCGCGCAACTCCGCCACGGGCTTGCCTTCGCGCATGCCCTTCAGAGCCTTGGCGACCAAGCCCTTGCTGACGGTGCACTTGGGGTCTTCCACGCGGCACTGCGCAATCTTCATGGTGCAGCCGCAGGCGCAGGGTTCTTCACGAAACAGTTTCAGCGCCGCTGCTTTTTGGGCGGCGGAGAGGCCGCCCAAATCGACGTTGGGCAGATTGGTGGCGGTAGCCCATCCAGAAGTCTGGGCCGCCATGCGCAGGGCGCAAATAATGATGAGAGAAATCGCTCGCATACCGACCTCTTCAATAGAACACGTTTCGCCGTCCGCTTGTTTAGAGTTGCGAAAGGACCCCAGTTACTGTACTTACGCAGCATGCTTAGTAAGTTACTTCGTTATAATTTTTTCTGGTAAATAACCTTTGCCCCGGGCACTACTACTCTTTTTACTGACGATTGCCGCCCATGCCGAGGTTATCTCAGGCGGCAAGATCTTTCCCGGCGGCTTGCCCGCAACCAATGGAACAGTATCCCTGGACGCGAGCCAGCGGTTTGGGTTCGATGCGCTTACTTACCGAGTAAATGTTTTCCCCGGCGTGCATACGCTTGTTTCCAACATCCCCGCGGGCTATGTGGTTTCCTACTCACTATGTGTCAATTGCACTAATCACCCGTTATCCAGTTACCAGCCCGGAAATACCGCGGCTATCGTAGTTCCCATTAACGCTTCAGTAGACGTGTACTGGATGTACTCTCCCAACCCGGGCCAATTGACTGGAACCAGCGTATTGTCCGATGGGACGCCATTCGCCAGTTCTACTTTGTTGCTGGATTCAGCGCAGTCCGTGGCAAACCCGGCAGCGTTTTCCCTGCCGTTGCCCGCGGGCAGCCACACGCTTTTCTCCGGTTCACCGGTGGGCTTCACCACAAACTATTCGATATGCGTGAATTGCGTGCAGCACCCGCCCGCATCGTATCAAGGCGGCACTTTGGCCACCGTGGCGGTTCCGCCCGCCGGATACGTGGATGTGCGGTTCCAATACACCGCGTTGAACCCTGCGAGCATTACAGTTACCAACCCCACGCCCAGCCAGACTGTAACCGGCACTCTGACGCTTTCGGTGACGGGCGGCGATTTGGCGAAGGCCGCTTCCGTCGAATACGCCATCGGCTCAAACCGGATTGCGCGCGTTCCAGCCCAAACGTCGAACCCGACTTTTTCCACTACCTGGAATTCGGCGCTGGCCTCTGATGGAAACAGCCAGCTTGAGGTGACCGCGCGCGATTATCTGGATAACATCATTTACCAGGATTTTCGCGTCATAGTTTTGAGCAACTATGGCAATGCCGCTTCCGCGCCCCTGCCCAGCGTGCTTACGGGAACGGTTCCGGTCATACTGATCGCTTATGATCGAACTCACTTCCCTTCTTACTGGCAGGTCTTCATCGATGGAGAGCTGGGCCCCAGTCCATATGGGTTGCTCTTCTCCGATCAGGATGCCGTGCATCAAAATGCGCGCGCCACGGTTGTGGATAGCACCGCGTATCCGAACGGTAAGCACGAATTCCACTTCGCGTTTCATTCGAACGATTATCCGGTCACCAACACCAGCGCGCCCGGGCTCGATTTTCGCGGCATGGTCACTCAGAATGTGCTGATCGATAATACGCGCGCTTTGGCGGAGATTCTGCCGAACTATCTTTTTATCTATACTCCTGTATCGACGGGCGTGCAGTTGACCTGTACGCGTGTGTTCACGAATCAGGACCGCGACCCTTGCGCCGCTCCCACTTA
>JBBROT010000109.1:0-9626 GCA_038229155.1 Bryobacterales bacterium
CTGACCCATGAACGAAAGGCCATGCTGAGACAGGGTGTCATGGAACTGTTCTACAGTCAGATCCGTGCGAAAACCGGGAATGGCTTCGAGCTTATCCAGCGTTCCTCCGGTGTGCCCCAGCGCACGGCCGGAGATCATGGGGACAATGACGCCGGCGGCCGCGGCGATGGGAGCCGAAATCAGGCTGGTCTTATCGCCCACGCCCCCGGTGGAATGCTTATCCACTTTGGTGCCGGGGATGGAAGAAAGGTCGACCGTGCCGCCCGAAGCCATCATGCTGTCGGTAAGGGCGCTGACCTCGCGATCCGTCATGCCGGTAAAGCACGTTGCCATGAGAAAGGCCGACATCTGATAATCGGGAATTTCACCCGAAGTGTAGCCAGCTACTAAATAGGCGATCTCTTCGGGAGAAAGCTCCTCGGCGGCGCGCTTGCGCTGAATCAGGTCAACAGTTCGCATGAAAGAAATCTAGGCTAACATCATAAGCACTTGAAAGTAAAGGACCGCGCGCGATGCAGAGCGCTGGTTTCGGGCCCTGTTTCGCGTTAGTCCCTCAAGAATGGTGAGGCTCTTCCCATTGTTCGTATGGCCAAAGACGCGGTGAAAGAAGTAAGCTAAATCAGCATGCCTATTCCTTTTGCCGCCGCGTTCGCGATCGCCCTGGCGCTAGTCGTTCAAGAGGAGCACCCCGGCTCTAAACCTGAGGTGATGAAGACGAATAGGGACGCATCCGGCGAGGCCATCTTCGAAGGAAAGCTGATCGATGCGGAATGCCATGGCGAAGCCAAGTGCCGTGTCAGCGCCGTGACGAAGCAGTTCGGATTGATCCTGCAAGATGGCACGTACCTGAAATTCGACGAGGGCGGCAACACCAAGGTCAAAATGTTTCTGGGTACATCCGCCCGCGGCCGGAAAATGCTGACCGCAAAACCGGACGCTGCGAAGCGAATGACCGTGAAAGCTAGCGGCATCCGCACCGGCGATACCTTCAATCTGGAATCTGTTAAGTAGGGCTCATGAGTCTCCGCGAGCGCGCCCCGGTGCGCGGCCATGCGCGCCACCTCACGCCGCTCTCCCGCTTCGGTTCCTTCCGTTTCCGCCTGTTTGCGATTCTAGCGGTCTTAGGGCCGGGCTTCATCACCGCGAATGTCGATAACGATCCGGGCGGCATCCTCACTTATTCCCAGGCGGGCGCGCGCTTCGGCTACACGCTGCTCTGGACGCTCATCCCCACCACCATCGCGCTGATTGTGGTGCAGGAAATGGCGGCCCGCATGGGCGCAATCACCGGCAAGGGCCTCTCCGATCTGATTCGCGAGGAGTTCGGTCTGCGCATGACGTTTTTCACCATGACGGTGCTGGGCATGGCGGATTTCGGCAACATCGCGGCGGAATTCGCCGGCCTCGCCTCCGGCTTCGGGCTCTTCGGAGTGAGCAAATATATTTCCGTTCCCATTGGAGCGGCCGTGGTCTGGTACGTGATTGTGCGCGGGGCCCACAAGCCTGTCGAACGCATCATGCTTATCCTGTGCCTGGTCTATTTCGCGTATCCTGCGTCGGCCATTCTGGCGAAACCCGATTGGCCGCAAGCTCTGCACGATACTCTTATTCCGCAGTTCAATCGCAATCCCGAATATCTGATCATGATCGTGGGGCTGATCGGCACCACCATCACGCCCTGGATGCAGTTTTACCTGCAAGCGCAAGTGGTGGAGAAGGGCGTTTCGAAGCGCGATTATCACTTGTGCCGGGCGGATGTGATTTTCGGCTGCATCGTCACGGACGTGATTGCGTTCTTCATCGTGATCGCCTGCGCGGCCACCATCTATAAGACCGACCACCGCGACATTGCCGACGTGGCGCAAGCGGCCGCCGCGCTGGTGCCGTTCGCGGGAAAATTCGCGATGCTGCTGTTCGCCGTCGGGCTGATCAACGCCTCGCTGCTTTCCGCCGCCATTCTTCCGCTCGCGACTGCTTACAACGTGTGCGAAGGCATGGGCTTTGAATCGGGCATCGATAAGCAATTCCGCGAAGCGCCTATTTTTTACGGACTGTACACCTTCCTGATCGTGGCCGGTGCCGGGGTCGTACTGCTTCCCGGCATTCCCTTGCTGAAAGTGATTCTGTTTTCGCAGGTGGCGAATGGAATCCTGCTTCCCTTCGTGCTGGTGTTCATGCTGCTGCTGATCAATCACAAGCGGCTGATGGGTGAATATCGCAACGGCTTCTGGGGCAATGCCATCGCTGGTTCCACCAGCGCCATCATGATTGTGCTGACGGTTTTATTGATCTGGAATAGCGTTAAGGCCGCTTAGCGCACGGTAGACTTGAACCTAAGATGATCCAAACGCTTTTCGGCTCCGTCGAGCAAGAGCCGTCACTGCTGGACAAGCTGAAATCGGGCGTTGCCAAGACCAGGATGGGCTTGGTGAACCGGCTGGAAGACGCTCTGCAAGGCAAGAAGGAAATCGATGCCGATTTGCTGGATGAGTTGGGATATACGCTCATCGGCGCGGATATCGGCGTCAATACCACGCAGGAGATTTTGGACCGTATCCGGGAGCGCGCCGACCGGCAGACGCTGGCTGACCCGGCCCAGGTGCGCGGACTGATTCGCGAACATCTTCTGGAAATTTTGCAGGCCGCCGAACGGCCCATGGCGCGTGTTGCCGAGCCGCCGGCCGTGGTGATGGTGGTGGGCGTAAACGGGGCGGGGAAGACCACCACCATCGGTAAGCTGGCGAACCGGTATTGCGCCGAAGGCCGCTCCGTGCTGCTCTGCGCCGCCGATACGTTTCGCGCCGCCGCCATCGAGCAACTGGAAATTTGGGGCCAACGCACCGGCACGGATGTGATTCGCCAGCAGCCCGGTTCAGACCCAAGCGCGGTTCTCTTCGACGCGCTGCAAGCCGCGCGGGCGCGCAAGGTGGATTACGTGATTGTGGATACCGCGGGGCGTCTGCAGACCAAGGCGAACCTGATGCTGGAGCTGGAAAAGATGCGCCGCACGGCGATGCGTGTGATTCCTTCGGCGCCGCATGAGACGCTTCTGGTGCTGGACGCGACAACCGGGCAGAACGGCCTCGAACAAGCGCGCAAGTTCACGGAAAGTTCCGGCGTCACCGGTATCGTTCTGACCAAGCTGGACGGCACCGCGAAAGGTGGAGTGGTAGTGGCCATCGCGCGCGAACTCAACCTGCCCATCCGATATGTAGGAGTGGGCGAACAGGCGGGCGACCTGCTGCCGTTCGATGCCGAGGCCTTCATCGATTCACTATTTGGCGCATGAGAATGAAAGAAGCCGTTGCGCTGGCCTTACAGGGGCGCGGTCAAGCGAGCCCCAATCCGCTGGTGGGCGCGATTCTGGAACGGGACGGGGCAGTTGTAGGTCAGGGCTTCCACACGTTCGCCGGGGTGGATCATGCCGAGGTCCACGCGCTAAGAGAAGCAGCGGATCTGGCGCGTGGGGCAACGTTATATGTGACGCTCGAACCCTGTTCGCATCAGGGCCGCACCGGGCCTTGCGCCGATGCGCTGATCGCGGCGGGCGTGTCGAAAGTAGTCGCCGCCGCTGAGGACCCGAACCCTTTGGTCGCCGGGCGCGGCTTTCAGAAGCTGCGCGATTCCGGTATCGAAATCTCCATCGAGCCCAGCCCCGAAGCCGATAAACTAAACGAGGCATTTTTTCATTTCATGCGGCATCGGCGGCCGCTGGTTACTTTAAAAACCGCCCTCACGCTCGATGGCAAGATCGCCGCGCCCGATGACAATCGAGGCTGGATCACCAGTTCCACCGCGCGTGAGCATGTGCAGCAGGTGCGTCACGATTCGGACGCCATCCTGACCGGCATCGGCACCGTGTTGGCGGACGATTGTTTCCTCACGGATCGTTCAGGCTTGCCTCGCGGGCGACCGTTGATGCGAGTGGTTCTGGATAGCCGTTTGCGTTTGCCGCTTACTTCGCGCATGGTCACTTCGGCTGAAAACGATCTGACTGTCATTGCCACTTCCGCGGCGCCCGCGGATCGCAAACGCAATCTGGAAGAGCGCGGCGTGCGCGTGCTCACGTTCGATGGATCGAACGGGCGCGCTGACATCCGCCGCACGGTGGAATGGCTCGGTGAGCAGCGCTATCTTTCACTTCTGGTGGAGGCGGGAAGCAAAGTGAACTGGGCGGTTCTGGAAGCCGAAGCGGTGGACAAGATTTTCTTTTACTACGCGCCGAAGATTTTGGGCGGCACCGAATCGCTGCCCATGGCCGGGGGGTTGGGCCGAAGACGCCGCGCCGATGCCATCAAGATCGAACGGGTGACTCTGCACCCCATTGCCTCGAACGAATTCGCCGTGGAGGGCTATGTTCACCGGGATCGTTGAAGAGGTGGGTGAGGTCAGGCAAGCGGGTAACCGCCTGCGGGTGGGTGCCCACCTGATTCTGGAAGATCTGATAGTGGGCGGCAGTATCGCCGTGAATGGCGTGTGCCTGACCGCTGTCGAAATCGGGCCGGATTCGTTCACGGCAGATCTTGCGCCGGAGACGCTGCGCCGCAGCAATCTGGGTGGCCTTGCCAAAGGTTCGCGCGTGAACCTGGAGCGCCCCGTTACGCTGCAACAACGTCTGAGCGGCCACTTGGTGCAGGGCCATGTGGATGCGACCGCCACCATCCGCTTCATCGCCGAGTTGCCGGACGGCAACTGGTGGCTGCGCGTGGAACTTCCGCCGGAACTGACGCGCTATGTGGTGGAAAAGGGTTCCATCACTCTGGACGGCATCAGCCTTACTGTGGCGGAGGTGGACGGAAACGTTGTGGCGGTCGCGATTATCCCGCATACGTATAACCACACTTCGCTGCAGGGCGCCCGCACTGGGCAGGTCCTCAACGTTGAGTGTGATGTTCTAGCGAAACATGTGGAACGGTTGATGAGCGCTTGCTCAGTGCCGACCCCTTGGTGAGCTCCGTGCGGCTGGTACCTTCCGACTGGATCCGCGTACCGGCGGACGAGCCGCGGCGTGAGGCGGACGAACTGGTGAAAGCGCAACTGCAGATCACCAATTCGGAGATCGGTTTGAAGGGTTCGAGGATGCTTTGCTTCCCGAGCTGGATCTGATTGCGACTATTCAGAATAATGGCTTGGCCGGGCAGGTGAATTCGATTCCGCCATTTGTCGGCGGATCTGGCGTGTTCCTAGGCTAGATTTTCTGGCACAATTAGGGGTGCGACTCAATATTCCGCTGCCGTTGCGGGGACAAACCCTCGATACGTTTCAAAGTCTTAATGGACGATGCGTATCGAGAGCAGGTGTCAGGCAAGAACTAAAGAACTAACGGGCCGCTACTTTCTTTTCCACAACGGAGGCGTTCTTGGTGCGCTGCTCGTCAACGATGGCACGGAGACGGCTGACAAGGTTCTTGCACATGTCGAGCTCTTCGCGATTAGGCTTGAAGCCGGGCATCTTGGAATCGATAAACTGTTTGCGGAAAAGCTGATCGGAAGCCATGGTGGTGAGGATTCCAAGCTCTTCAGGTGTGAAGTCCAAGGTAAGTTTTTTCATCGGGATGAATCGATTGTAGCAGAAAAGCTGTATCCCGTCCAGCTAAGGGCCGATAATGGATATTATGTAAAATCTTATCGGCGATTGTGGCCGATACTCTCCCGGTTGTTGCCCCCGCCCCCCAAAGGACGCGAATTGTTGCCGCCCGAACTTTGCCGGCCCGAATCCTGCCGAGGTTGGTAGCTGGGACGACTCTCCTGTCTAGGAGCGGGCGGACTATACCGCTGCTGGTTGTAGGCAGGCTGCTGGTTTGACCGTCCGTAAGACGGGCTCTGCTGGCCGCTATAAAAACCTTGCCGCTCCCGCACCACGGGCGGAGCCACTTGCACCGATTGCGAACTGCCACGGCCGAACTGCTGCTGAGGCTGCGCGCGATCGAACTGCCGGTAGTTTCCGAAGCTACCCTGGGAGGCCGAGGGTGCCGCACTTTGCCGAGCCGTCCCCGGATCGCCAAAACGCTGCCAGCCGGAAGCATTTCCGCTCGATTGATAGTTCTGCTGGTAATTCTGCATTTGGGGAGGCCGATTTCCAAAGGCACCCTGCTGCCGGTTCACTGTGGGCGCGGCGGCGCTGTTGGGACTACCGAAGCGGTTCCAATTGGAACTGCCGCCGGAATTCTGCGGCATGTTCTGGGGAAACTGATTCCGGCTCTGTCGGCCGAAGCCGCCGGGGTTTTGAGGAACGCTCGATGTCCCCTGCCGGCTTAAATTTGAACTTTGCATGTGGTCGGCAAAACGGGTCTGGTTGAAATTCGTGCGCGGCTGCACCATGGTCTGCCGGTCGTTAAAGCGATTGTGGTTACTGGTAGGGGCGAACGGCATCTGGCCCCGCACCGCGCCCGCCTGCTGCAACTGGCTCATCCCCGGGCTGGAATACCGGCCAAAGTGTCCACTCGCAAAATCTCGACTATTGAGTGAAGTAACACCGTTTACCGACCTGGCATTGCGGTAGATATTGGTGATGTTGGTGTTGTTCACGATAGTGCCGCCCCGGCCAAACCCACCGCGGAAACCGTTGCCATTACCTCGCCCGTACCAGGGATGGAACCGTTCATAAGGAGCCAGCGGAACCCAGCCAACATTCCCAAAACCCCAGCCTGAACCGAAGCCGCCGCCACTGCCATAGCCGAAGAACGCCACCAGCGCGGGCCGGTAATAATGGTGCGAGTAACGGGGCCCGGGGTACCAACTCCACCCATAGCTGCCCTGAAACCAACTGCCGTAGTGGTACGGAGCCCAACCCCAAGGGTCGGCACTTACCCAGGTCCAGCCGTAATAATCTTCATTGGTCCAACGGCCCAAGCGATACGGGGCCCAATCGGTAGCCACGCGCGGCGTCCAGACTTGGCCGTAAGTAGGGTCGGAATTCCACTGGCCGTAATTATCGAGATCCTCCGCGCCCGCGATGTCGCGGCTTACATAGTTGTAGCTCTGGGAATTCGATAGTTCGCGATCGCGCCGCTCGTTGAACTGATCCCATTCATCGTGCCCGGAAGCGGGATTCACCTGGAACTCGGGGTTTTCAAGCGGTCCGCGCGCCATCATGGTCTGCCCCGCCTCCACTCGCTCCACGCCGCGTGGCGTATAGACTTCCAGACTGCCGGCACGCACCGTAATCTGCGTGGTGCCGTCGCCCAAGATGGCAACGCGGTAAGCCCCCCGGCCCAGGGGATGAATCGCGACGGAGGGAGTGGCAATTTCCACTTGCGCGGCGGTGTCGCCGAGGATGGTCCAGGTCAACAGGCCACGCGCGATCTGGAGTTGGAAACGGTCGGCCGCCAATTGAGAGATTCGCGCTTCGGTATCGTTTCCGAAACGAACCCGATTCGCGGTGTCGAACTGCAATTCGGCGCGCGAGCCGGGTCCTGTTTGAACGGAATCAAGCGCCAGGAGCGGCGCGTTAATAGCGGCTGCGACGAAGTCACCGGAATCGCCCCGGCGGATGGATACGTCGCCGTTCAGCAGACTCACCCGGGCGACGCCGTGATTGCGGTCTTCCGGATCCAACTGAGTCGGCAGCACGCCCTGATCGTCAGAGATTCCGGGACCACTATCGGACGGACCATATGGGGGGGCGGTTTGCCCCCATGCCGAAACCAGCCCCAAACCACCCCAAACCAAAATTGACGGAACGAAGCCAAATGTGCGTGTCATGCGAGTCTCCACGAGTTCCCCGCCCCTGTTAAAGCACCCCCATGGCCAATGAGTAACTGACTTATTTTGTTTAAGTTACCATCGCTTCGCCAAGTTCTCGACATGGTTGAAATCCACCAATGTGGTTCCAATGGAGCTAGGCGCCGTTCCGCATCCAGAGCACGATTCCACGATTTTCAAAGAGCTTAGTTGTCCCGGCCGGGGGTGGCGCGGTGGAGGGCAGAATCAGGTATTCGGCGGATTCAGGCGAAGTTTCCGGGCGGATGGGCTGGACTGCGCCGAGGGCATACCGCTTCCGGTAAAAGTTCATGGGTTCGATGAGGTTTACGTGCGTTTTTACCTCAATCGCATGCACTTGGCCGCGCCTTATTTGATCACGCAGTGCTCTTGCCACCTTCGGCATTCCTGCTTCCGGACCCTGGTGGAACAAATCGGGCAGGTTCCCGCGAACAAGAGCAAAAGCGAGCACGAGCGCCAGCGCTGCTGAAACGAGAGATAAAGTTCTATTCTGGACTAGCCAAGGGATGCTAAGGGTGACCAATCCGGGGAGCAGGATCACGCAGAGCCATTCGATCCGAAACGGCTCGCGAATGTTCAGCAGTGGAATGCACCAGAGCGAGAATGTGAGCAGTGCGAACGGAAGAATCAGGCGATGCCCCGCGTCCGATAGTTTGACCATCCGGCCACGCCAAAAGCTAAAGTGAAGGAAGAGCAATATGAGGCCAATCGATAGAACGGAGTAGGAAATGTGCAGACCAGACGCGAGTCCCAGGGCGAAACTGGCTTGCGTTAGCAATATCGTGTGCCGCTGCGGATCACCCCAATAGGCCGCGAAGAGCCGAACGGCTATGAGGAAGCAACCCGCACCGGCCCAGGCACCACCAGCGACGGGCAACCAACCTATAGTGAACGGATTCGCGATGAAAACCGCTGCGCAGACTAGCGCCATCCCATCCGATCGGCAAACCGCCCGGCACAGCCGGACTGCGGCCCAGAAATAAAAAAGTAAACCCACCAGGCCCGGCAGCCGCAGTGCCCATTCCGTGACCCGGAACAATCGAAAAACCAGGTGGCAAAGCAGGGTGTGGAGCACCTGATTGGCCGGATGAAACGGAGACGTCAGGATCTCCATAACAGGCCGCGAAGCATAGTGGTTATAGGTAATTGCTTCAGGCGGCGTGATTGCCATGGCAACGGCCCGGTACGCCGCCCAAAGGAAAACAATGCCGGCCAAAATACTCAAGCCGCGATTGGAGAGCCGTCTCACAGTAACTTATAGAGGCGGCTTCCCTGCGCCTCGCCGATCAACTGAATTCCCCATGCGCTTTGCTGAGAGAAGAAATTCCCGGCCCCATACTCGTCGCGAGCGACAAGCAAATGGGTTATTCCTTCACGTTTCAGTTCGGCGGTCGCCTGCCGCCGGAGTTCGAGATCTTCGGTAAGGAAGCGGGCGGCGGGGCTCTTCAGCAGTACCTGCCACTTCCCTTCCCTCCGCACGTCCAGCCGTAGGCGCACAAACCATTCAAGCGAGGCTTCCATCGAAATCCGGGAAATCCGCATCGGCTGCCCGAGATTCACTTCAACATACATCCCAGGGCGGATGGCTTGGACCGTGGACCATCGCGTAATGAGTTGGCGATCGAACACAAGGCCCGTATCCCAGGGATTGACTGACGCGGTGGATGACCACGAAGGGCCGGGCACCAACTCAGTTTCGCCATTCCAGACGTGCAATTCGGCAATGCTCCAGACGTGCGAAGGGTGGCTTGCGGTCTGCACCACACGGAACGATTCCATTGCAACAGGGTCAAAGTTGAAGCTGAACTCGCGTTTCGGCTGAAATTCAGGATTGAGCGCGGTCCACAGGACTTCGCCGAGACGGTTGCCCAGCGCCGATTCGTATTTGACTATAATTTCGCGGGA
>JBBROT010000110.1:0-9596 GCA_038229155.1 Bryobacterales bacterium
ACGCCGCGGCTCCACAAGTAAGATACGGTCATTGCCACGGTGGAAGTCAGTTGGCGTTCCACGGCGAAGTTAGCCTGGTGAGTATAAGGGTTGCGAAGGTTCTTGTCCGCGAAAGAAATGCCGGTCGTTCCGAGGGGCGGCGTGCGGTCCAGGTTCGCCAGGTTATTCGGGAACACAGGACCGACCGTTAAATCGGCGGGCTTCGTGATGTCCAGCGTCAAAGAGCGCTGGTACACGTTGTTACTCACAAACAGTGTGTTGATCAACCCGGTTTGGTAACGGGCATAGAAGATGCCGTATCCAGCACGGAAGACGGTCTTTGGATTGATCGCATAAGACGCGCCCACGCGCGGAGCGAAGTTCTTTGTGGCCGAAGGAATCTTGCCGGTTTGCGGATAATCCGGATTCACCAGCTTCGCCTGCGGAATATCGGAGTATTCATAACGCACGCCAAAATTCACTGTCAGCTTTGGAGAATACTTATACTGATCCTGAGCATAGAAGCCGTAATCGTTCAGCGTTGTATCCACAACCGGGTTGCCGAAACGCTGATTGTAAGTGGAATAGTTACGCGCCCCGGCAGTGTTACCGCTGAAATCCTGCGCGAAGGCGGTGAAACTGGAGTAAGTGTAAGAACCGTATTGGTTCGATAGCTGATTCTGATAATCTTCGGTGGAATTGATGTCGATGCCGAACTTCATTGTGTGCTGGCCATGAATCCAGTTGAAGTTATCCGCATATTGAAAACGCTGCTCACTCGGGTTCAGGCGCGGGTAACTGGTGGCATAGCCCAGGTTGCTGACGCCCGCCACGGTAAGTCCCGCGCGGCTCAGCGCCGGGCGCAGAAAATCAGGGCTGGCATCATCGAATAACCTATCTTTAAACCAGCCGAAGCGCGCTTCGTTCACGGCGCTCGCATTCACAATGCTGGTCCATGTGGCGCGCCCATAACGTGTGCGCACCGTGGAATTCGCGTTGTTGCCGATTCCGTTTCCGTTATTCAACACCGCCTGCGTCTGAATCCCATTCGGGGAAATCCACTTCAAATAATTCAGGCTGAAGGAAAACGTATTCCGCTCCGAAGGCCGGAAATCGATTTTGCCGAACGCCAGGTCCTGATCCACGGTGCGGGCCACCACACCGAAATTGCGCGTCGTTACGAAATTCTGTGCTGTCGCGCATTGTTGCGGTGTTGCCGGCGCGGCGCAAGTAGGGTTTCCATTCGGCTGTACCGTCTGAAAAACGCCGGCCGCATTGAAGAGCGGTGCCGTGGTCACCGAAGCAATCAGCGGGAAGTTGCGCTTGGTCTTTTCGTAATTCAAAAAGTAAAACAGCTTGTCTTTCTTAATGGCACCGCCAACTGAGCCGCCGGCCTGATGCCGCCATTCCGGAGGATTGAAATTCGCATAGCGGTCGCGCGCATTCAGTGTGCGGTTGCGAAAGAACCAATAGGCAGTACCGTGCAGATCGTTCCCGCCGCTGCGCGTTACCGTGTTCACCACGCCGCCCGAAGCGCGGCCATATTCAGCGGCGAAGTTGTTTGAGATCACCTGAAATTCCTGCACGGCATCCTGGGAAATCTGGCTCGAAATGCGCGTACGCCCCGCATTTTCGTTGTAGTACTGATTGGTGGTGTCGTTGCCGTCCGTCAGGAAGGAATTTCCGCCGGCGACGCCACGAAAGCTGATCAATCCGAATGAGCCGTCCGGAACTACGGCGGGCGTCAGCAGCACGAACGAATCCACGCGCCGTCCATTAATCGGAAGGTCCACTATTTGCAGGCTCGTCACCACTTGGGAAACGTCTGTCTTTGTGTCATCCACCAACTGAGCGTCGGCATTCACGTCCACTTGAGTCGCCGCGGCAGAAACGCCTAGCGTGATGTTCAGGTCAAAATTCTGGCCAACCAGCAGCGATATGTTGGTTGCCTCATATTGGGCGAAACCAGCCTTAGTTACGGTCACCTTGTAATCGTCCGCGGGCACCAGCGCCGGCGCGCTGAAAAGTCCGCTGCCGTTGGTCTCCAGGGAACGCCGGATTCCTTTCCCTTCATTCGAAACCACAACCGTAGCAGCCGGTACAGCCGACCCGCTCGCGTCCCGTACGTTGCCTGAGAGCCCAGACAAACCCGCCACAGTCTGTGCAAGGGCTGACCCGGAGCACAGATAAAAAAGTAGAGACAATCTCGTGAGTTTCTGCATAAAAGTAAAAGTGGTATCTCCAGAATAACCAAGCTGTGTGAAAAAAATATGACAATTGGGCCCGCAATGCCAAAGACAAATTTCGCTTAACCACTTCTAAAATCAGTAAGTTGCGCCTATTGAAAATGGAATTTCGCGAATTGCTCGCGCCAGCGCTGGACTTTCGGCTTTTATTCGCCTTACACTGTTGGCATGGCTCTCACTCGCAGACAGAAAGAAGTGATCGAGTTCATTGCGACGTTCGTCGATGAGAACGGATACAGCCCCAGCTACGATGAAATTGCCCAGGGCCTGAACCTGGCCTCACTAGCAACAGTTCATAAGCACATCTCTGCTCTACAGGCCAAGAGCTACCTGCGCCGCGGTTTCAACCAGAGCCGGTCCATAGAGGTCGCGCCAAAATATATTCAGGAGCAGCGCCGCAGCCGTCAGGAACTGACGCTTGAAATTCCGCTGCTAGGGCGCATTGCAGCAGGCATGCCCGTGGAGGCGGGTGAGCAGCGGGCCACACTCAACTTTGCGGATTTTATGGGTTCGAAAGATACCTACGCTCTCGAAGTGAGTGGCGATTCCATGATCGATGACCATATCTGCAACGGCGATATGATCCTGGTGGATAAAGTGGATCAGGCCCGCGATGGAGATATCGTGGTCGCCCTGGTGTCGGGTTCCGAAACCACACTGAAGCGGTATTACAAGGAGCCGAACGGTGCTGTGCGGCTGCAACCGGCGAATTCCGCCATGAAGCCGATCTTTGTGCACCCGCGCGACCTCCAGATTCAAGGCCGCCTGATGGCCGTGCTGCGCAAATACTAAATAGCGCGTTAGCCGCGGCGGGCGCTAACTTCCAGTTCGGCGCGAAGCCAGTCTTCTTCAGGCGATCCGCCCTGAAATCCACGCGCTTCGGAATACAGATACGCCACCAGTGCAATCTCTTCCGTTTCGGACATTGCAGGTGCGGCGTGAGCGGCCGGCGTCGCAACAGACTGCATCGCCGGTCTCGCTTTCGTATGCTTCGCGGTGGCGCGTTTCGGTTTCAGATTTTCCACGCGGGCCGCCGCTGCTCCCAAAGCGGAAGCCACTTCATTCACTACAGTTGTTTTCTTTGCCATCTAGATCTTTAATTTTACCGCCCGTCTAAACGAAAGGCGCAAAAAATGATTTTATGCGGCCCATATGGAAAAAATGGCCGTGGCCGATGTTTGCCGCATCCCGCTATCCTGAAGGTGTCATGCCGATGTTTCACGATCCCAACACGGCTATATTCGCGCTGGTCATCGGCCTGCTGGGCATCGTCTTCGAATTTCACGCGCCCGGCACCATCTTCCCCGGTGTGGCCGGAGCCGCACTGGTTCTTCTCTCCGCCGCGGCCTTATCGCATTACCCGCTGAACCCCTCGGCGCTCACGCTCATCGCCATCTCAGCCACCATGCTGGTGCTGGAACTGAAGATTCCCTCGCGCGGCCTGCTGTCCGTTTTGGGAGCCATCCTCCTCGCCTGCGGAATATCCCTTCTCATCGATTCGCCCAATCCGGCCGAGCGCATCCATCCCCTGACCGTCTTCGGTCTGGTGCTTCCCTTCGCCCTGCTTACCGCACTCCTACTCACCGTCGCCTCCCGCGCCCGCACCAACAAAATGGCGGCTGGCCCCACCACGCTCCTGGGTCAAACCGGCACTATCGTCGGCACCCGCGATACACTGCGCGTACAAGTCGCGGGCGAATATTGGAACGCCGTCTCAGCTGAGCCGCTTGCCCACGGAACCCCGGTCCACATCACCGCAATCGCCGGCCTCCAACTCACGGTCGCTCCACTGCACGATACGATGGAAGGCATATGATAGGGCCCGGATTGCTGCTGGCTATAGCTGTTGCTCTGTATCTCTTCTCGTCCATCAAGATACTCGCCGAATACGAACGGGGCGTCATCTTCCGGCTTGGCCGCATGCTGCCCTCTGAAAAGGGTCCCGGTGTCATCCTCGTCTTCCCTCCCATTGACCGTCTGGTTCGCGTCTCGCTCCGCACCGATACCCTCGAAGTTCCTCCGCAGGACATCATCACGCGCGACAACATCTCGGTAAAAGTGAATGCGGTCATCTTCTTCCGCGTGGTCGACCCCAAACTGGCCGTCGTCGCCGTTTCCAATTTCCTGTTCGCTACTTCCCAGTTGGCGCAAACAACGCTGCGCAGCGTCCTCGGCGAAGTGGAGCTTGACGAGCTGCTCAGCCAGCGCGAAAAGCTGAACCTGCGCCTGCAGGCCATCCTGGACGTGCACACCGCTCCCTGGGGCATCAAAGTCAGCATGGTGGAAGTGAAGCAGGTGGATCTGCCCGAAACCATGATCCGCGCTCTCGCCAAACAGGCCGAAGCCGAACGCGACCGCCGCGCCAAAATCATTCATGCCGAAGGCGAATACATGGCTGCCGAAAAGCTCGGCATGGCCGCTCAAATCATCCAGCGGGAACCGGCCGCGCTCCAGTTGCGCTACCTGCAAACGCTGGTGGAAATCGGCGTCGAAAAAAATACCACTATCATCTTTCCCTTGCCCATCGACATCCTTAGCGCCATCCAAACTTCGCTCGAAAGAAAATCATAAGATCATCCATGACCAGGACCGAACAAGACCAGGAATACGTCCTCGGCACCAAACAATTGCTCAGCGCGTTCTTCGTTGTTGTGGCGCTGCTGGGCGTCTTCTTCACCGCCGGATACATCATCGGGCGCAACACCACGGCGAAATCCGCGCCGTCCGATGCGTCCGCCAACGCAAGCCCAGCCACCGAAGCCGCCCAACGCACAGCCACGCGCGGTGAAGCGCCGGTTCGCGATGTACCCGTCCGTGATGCCGCCGTTCAGGATGCGCCAGCGCCCGCGGCCGTGAAGCCATCCGCGCCCACCGCCACCACGCCCGTTGCCAACACGCCCGATCCCGAAACCAAGCCGCGCGTCGAAGCCAAGCCAACATCCACGCCGGAACTGGTCAACGCCGTCTCCTCACAAGTGGTGCCCGGCCACATGTACCTGCAACTCATGGCCGTCAAGCGTCCAGTGGCGGACAACATGGTCAAGCTCTTAAAAGGGCGCGGCTATCCCGCTCTGCTTGGCGAAAGCAGCAAGCCCGAACTGTTCCGCGTTCTGGTGGGCCCCTTCACGGACATGGCTTCTCTTGCCAAGACCAAATCCGGCCTCAAATCCGCGGGCTTCGAATCCGTCATTGCCAAGTAGCGAATCCATGCTCGTTCAAATCGCACCGCGCGGTCCGCGTCTGCCGGAATGGGCGCGCAAAAGTCCCACACATTTCGAATCGCTCAACCGCCTGAAGACAAGCCTGCGCGCGCTCAATCTGCATACGGTTTGCGAATCGGCCCGGTGCCCCAACATCCACGAATGCTTCCATCGCGGTGCCGCCACGTTCATGATCCTCGGCAACCTGTGTACGCGCGGCTGCGCATTCTGCTCCGTGCCCAAAGGCCGCCCCGATAAACAGGATATGCGGCTGGACCCCGCCGAGCCCGCGAACGTGGCGCGCATGGCCGCTGAAATGAAACTGCGCTACGTTGTGATCACCAGCGTGAACCGCGACGATCTTCCCGACGGCGGTTCGAATCACTTCGCCGATACTGTACGCGCCGTTCGCGCCGCCCTCCCCGAAGCGCGCGTGGAAGTGCTCACGCCAGATTTTATGGGCGATCATACTGCTGTCGCCCGCGTCCTGGACGCCGAGCCCGGCGTCTTCAATCACAACATGGAGACCGTACCCCGGCTTTACCGGAAGGTTCGCCCCCAGGCCAATTACGAACAGTCGCTTCAGGTGCTGGAATTCGCGCGCCGCCACCGCCCCGCGGTGCTAACCAAATCCGGCTTCATGGTGGGTTTAGGAGAAACGGATCAGGAAATCCGAAGTCTGCTACAGGATCTGCACGCCCGCGATGTCGATGTCGCCACCATCGGGCAATACTTGCAGCCCACGCGCCGCAATCTCCCCGTGCAATCCTTCCCCACGCCCGAACAATATGACGGCTGGCGCGATTATGGCCTTTCGCTCGGCTTCAAAAACGTTTTCAGCGGGCCCTTGGTGAGAAGTTCGTACATGGCGGATCAGGTGAGTCACGGTCTGGTGTGATCGCGCTCGCCACCGGAATTCTCCTCGTACTGGTCCACCCCGGCTGGAACCTGCAATTCCTCGCGCTTCTCGCGCTGCTCCCGCTTTTCTATGCGGCCCTCCGCGAAAAACGCTCCTCGCGACGCTTCCTGTGGGGCTATGCATCCGGCGTGGTTTACTGGTGCGGCGCTTGCTATTGGATACAGCAAACTCTCGAACAGCACGGCGGCATGTCAGCGGCCGAAAGCTGGGCTCTGTTCGTTCTCTTCTGCCTCGCCAAAGCCCTGCAAACCGGCGCGTTCGCCTGGCTGGCACCCTTCGTCGCGCGCCGCTGGTGGGCCGCCCCCGCTCTCGCCGCGCTCTGGGTCACCTTCGAATGGACCCACAATTACACCGGCTTTGCCTGGCTTGTGCTCGGCAACGCCGGACTCGATTGGCCGCTTCTTGCGAAACTCGCTCCCGCAACCGGAGTATGGGGTATCTCCTTCGCGCTCGCCCTTTTCTCCGCCATCCTGGTGACGCGCCAGTGGGTCTGGACCGCGCTCTTCGCCGTCCTTCTCCTACTGCCGCCCCTGCCCACCGCAACTCCCGCTCCTCTCACCGCGCGCGCCGTACAGCCCAACCTCTCTGAAGACGCCCAATACTCCGCGGAAAGCAAAGCCGCGCTCGAACGCCACCTTGCCGGGCTTTCCGCCTCCCTTACTCCGCCCACCCTCATCGTGTGGCCGGAAGTCCCCGCGCCCATTTACGATCAGGACCGCTTCCTTGCCGATATCCCGCTCACCGCGCACGCTCCGCTCCTCGCCGGAGTCGTTAGCCATACGGATCACGGCGCATCCCTCAACTCCGCGCTCCTGCTCTCTCCGCAAGGCCGCTTCGTCAGCCGTTATGACAAAGTGAACTTGGTCCCGTTCGGAGAGTTCGTTCCGTGGCCCTTCGATGCCGTGGCGCGAAAAGTTTCTTCCGAAGCGGGCGAGTTTGTCGCTGGCACCAGCCCCGTCGTCGCCACCGGCATCGGCACCTTCATCTGCTACGAATCCGTCTTCCCGAACTACATCCGCCAATTCCCGTTGCGTGGCGCGCGCGTGTTGTTCAATCTCTCGAACGACAGTTGGTTCGGTAAATCCGCTGCCCGGCACCAGCACTTTCTTATCGCCCGGATGCGCGCCGCCGAAAATCACCGCTGGATCGTCCGCGTCACCAACAACGGCATCACGGCAGCTATCGACCCCGCCGGCCAAGTGCATGACCAGCAACCCGCGTATCGCGAAATCGCCGCGATTTTACACTACGGCGAAGAGCAATCCCTAACCCTCTACACGCGATGGGGAGACTGGTTCATCTATACCTGCGTGCTATTGCTCTTTTCCGCCTTCGTCTTTCGAAACCACGGGAAAAATCCCGGAACTTCTTCCTGATATCGCCGATATTCTTTCCCGAAACGCCCAATCAGCTCACGTTCTTCCAGGCGAACCAGCAATCTTCCGGGTATTATCATCAGCGCCGCCAGAATGTAAACGCCCATGTAGTTCACAATCAGCACCTCCGCCAGCACACCCACCCCGGCGCTGAGATATCGTGGATGGCGCACCCTCGCATAAATTCCTTCCCGCAACACCTTCCCCGCCGGTTGCCGCGAAAGCTCCGGTACGCCCAGTAAAGTGGAAAAATTGAGCTGCCGCCAGTACTGCATCTCCAGCCAGGTCATCGGCAAGCAAAAAACCACAGCCACCGCCGCCAGAATCCAGTTCGTTCCCAAATCCGCACCCATCAGGTTCCGTCGCACATGAAATATACCCATCCCCAAGGCCACCAGAACAGGCACAATCGCACAATAAGTGCGAACCGGACCAAGCTCTCTCCATCGCGGGGCAAAGAGATGAATCGCAAACCAGTACAGGATGCCCAGCGGCACCATAATCATCAGCACCACGCCCAAAATGTACCTGACGTTGTCCACTACGATGTCCCCAAGCCTGGCCCGCCCAGCCCGCGCATAGCCAGCCATCCATCGCGCACGTCGAACAGCCCAGGGTAGCGCCTTTCCCACCCGGCGCTCGCGCTCGGCACGTACTCTCGCGCATTCGCTTCCACCGCCGCCGTCCCCGGAATGTGGCTCGCCAACTGAGCCGAATGGACGAACGCCGCCCCCGGACACGTCAAATCCTGCACGCACCGGAACATGTTATATTTCTGCACCGCCGCCCCAATCAGCAGCGATTGCGATTGCCCCTTGCAAGCCTTCAGCGCCGCGCCCGAATACCCCATCTCCCGCGCCAGCTTCAAACGGTCCAGCCCCGTCAGGCTCTCGTCAATCACCACCGGCTTACGCTTCGCCGCCTCGAACATCACATTGCCGCGGTCGCGTTCCAAGTCCCGCTTCGTGGGCTGCTCGATATATTGCACACGCTCAAATACGCGAGCCTCCTGCTTGCGAATAAACTCCAGCAGGTACCCCACATCGGGACACTTCTCATTGAAATCCAGTGAAAAAATCTGCCCCGAACGCGCCACCCGATCAATGGCCGCCACGCGCTCCACATCCCAAGCCAAATCGTTCCCGTTCAGTTTGATCTTGATCGCGCGCACGCCCGAATACGGAATCCACTCTTCCAAAGATTCCGGCAATCCGTCGCGCACCGGCTCCTTCACGTCCGCCGCCGTCAACGCGTCGCTCGCTCCCACCGAGTGGTACATCAGCACCTTGTCCACGGGCTTCGGCAGAACATAACGGTCCATCCATTCGCCCCGGAACTCAGCGCCCAAATATCGCGAAAGGTCCCATCGCACAAACTCGCGCCCCGCTGCATTGAACGCGTTCCGGCCCACCATCTTCCCGAACGCATCGTGCAGAGCCGCATCGAAAGGGCTCGCCGTCACCAGCATGCAGAGCTTGGGAATCTCACCCGCGGCTTTCAGATATTCCGGCTCCAGCACATGGTTCATCTCCAGCGGATGCGCGTACTCCTTATACCCGCGCGTAATCTCCGCAATCCGCCCCGCGAGCCCCTTCATCGCGGCCAGCGTTTTGTCATAGCCAAGCTCCGGCGCGGGCCAACTCCACATGTTGCCCATCGGCATCGAAGCAAAGCCCGTCGCCCGCTTGCCGCTCTTCGTGCTCACCACGCAATGCACGTTCAGCATGGTTACGCGGTCCACCAGCATCCCGCCAAATTTGTAAGGTGCGCGGTACTTGAAATCTTCGTAAGTATGATGAAGTTCCACCACCCGCACATCGGTGGAACGCGCCCCCAGCAGCAACGCCGGAGCCCCCAACACCTCACGCCTGGTCAT
>JBBROT010000111.1:0-9556 GCA_038229155.1 Bryobacterales bacterium
CGCGGTACTCTCCCGTTTCGAGCGAGCTGAACGTGTAAGCGCCGGCGTCATCAGTTCTGGTGTCGCGGCGATTCGCGTCGCCTCTCTGCAACAAGCTGACTGTCGCACCGGCTATGGCGCGTCCGCTAGGGTCGGTGACGGAGCCCGAAAACGTCGCTGCCGAAGCGGAAGCGGTAACCAGAACAAATGCAAGAAAGATTAGCTTCATGAGTGTCCAGTTGGAAACGTGCTACGTTTCTTCCAAATGTACTACGAAGCGAATATACGGTCGGATTTATTTGCCCGTGGTGGGCATCAGCCAGCGATCCAGCCAGGCAATGGCGCGCGTATCGGCCCTGTCGGCATCCGCGCCCTTGAAGCCATGTCCGGCACCGGAAATGGTCTCCAGTTCCGCCGACACTCCCGCGCCGAGCAGGCGCTCCAGCAGCCAGACAGACTGTTCATACGCCACATACGTATCCTGCGTGCCGTGCAGGGCCAGAATCGGCGCGGCGTCCGGCGTCACCCAATTGAGCGGGCTGGCGCGGATGTGGGCTGGCCTCTTGTGTACCAGATCGCCTTCAAGGAACAGAGGCAACACCTCCGCCGCGTCCACGCTCTTGGCATAGGACTGCGTAAAGTCGGAAGGGCCGTAGTAATCTGCGACGCATTGCACCCTGCTTGAAAATTCCTTGTTCGGGCCGGTGCCTTCGAACTCGGGAACGTTTGCGGTCAGGCCGAGGAACAGAACCAGATGTCCGCCCGCGCTGCCGCCGGCGGCACCTATGCGGTCAGGGTCTAAGTGGTACTGCTTGGCGTTCGCGCGCAGAAAACGAACCGCGGCTTTCACATCGTGTACAGCCGCCGGAAAGGGAAACTGCGGCGCAAACCGGTAGGAGACCGTCGCAGCCACATAGCCATGTTGCGCCAGGCGCGTTGCCAGCTTGGTGTAGCTTTGGCGATTTCCCGCACGGAACCCGCCGCCATGTACCAGCAGAACCGCCGGGTGAACCGCATCGTCAGCGGGGCGGTAGATGTCCATTGCCACCCGCTGGCCAACGGAGGAGTACTCCACATCCATTGCGGCCACAGGTGCGGATTGTCCATAGAGAACAGCGGGAAGAGTGAGTAAGAGGAGCCAGCGCATCGGCCTATTACGATATCAAACACTGGCCGCGCTTATTGGTTGAGAGTGAAGTTGACGTCGATCTCTGTAAAGACCTCCACGGGCTCGCCATTCAGCAGGGTAGGTTTGTATGTCCATTGGCTCACGGCTTCGAACGCGGCCTTTACCAGAAGCGGCGCGCCACTCACTAACCGCAGGTTGCGGATGGTGCCATCGCGCCCGATGATGGCTTGCAACCGGACCAGCCCGGAGATGCGGGCGGCCTTCGCGAGTGGAGGATACGGTGGTTTGGGCTGTTGCAGCAGCTTGGCGGCCTGCACACCGTTGCTCACGCGAAGCAGTGCTGGTTTGGGCGCGGCTTTGACAGGAGCGGGTGCGGCAGGTGGCCCGTTTTCGGCACCTAGTGAGGGAGGGCCGAACGGCACTATACCCGCACCGGCAGAACTGCCCGGCTGCACGATGGCGGACAGACCTGACGGATCGGGAAGCGTAACGATGGATGTAGGGATATGGCGAAGCGCGGTAAAGACCGGGCGGAACAACGTCGGCGTGACGGGCGCGCTGGGTGCGGCGGACGAGGCTTGCCGCACTGCCACGGGCGGCGGCAACGGGCGCGGCGGGATATAGAGAATCGGGGGGGCGGGCCGCCATGCCAGCTGCGCCGTTTGAATGAGAGGCACCAACAGTAATATGCCGGTGAATGCGCACTGCACAGCGAGTGATGCCGCCAGTGACCAGGGTCGGCGCGCGGAATCCGGCTGAGTAAGAAAAGTCTGCTCGAACATATTGTCGTTCCTTGGTTGCGATTGATTCGAGCAGCGCTGTTCTGGTGTTGTAGACTCCGCGATGCGCAAATTGTTCCGCATAATAGACCCATGAACCTGCGTAGCGCCGAATGGTGGAGCGGGCCGGAATACTATAACTTCGCCAGGCGCGCCTGGTTGAGGAGTGAAGGCTTCACGCGCGACGCGGTGGAAGGCAAGCCCGTCATCGGCATCTGCAATTCATGGAGCGAATTGAACAACTGCAACGCGCATTTGCGCAACGTTGCCGAAGCGGTGAAGCGGGGCGTGTGGGCCGCGGGCGGCGTGCCTCTGGAGTTCCCCACCATCTCGCTGGGCGAGATGTTTATGCGGCCCACAGCCATGCTGTTCCGCAACCTGATGGCGATGGATGTGGAAGAATGCATTCGCGCAAATCCGATGGACGGCGTGGTGCTGCTGTGCGGCTGCGACAAGACAACGCCGGCGCAACTGATGGGCGCGGCCAGCGCTGATCTGCCAGCGATCATGGTGCCTGGCGGACCCATGTTGAGCGGCCTTTGGAAAGATCAGAAGCTGGGGAGCGGCACCGATGGGCGCAAGCTGTTCGATCTCTATCGCGCCGGCAAAATCAACGATGAAGAGCTGTGCGAAATAGAAGGCGGCTTGGCGCGCAGTGCCGGTCATTGCACTGTGATGGGCACGGCCAGCACCATGGCCAGCCTGGCGGAAGCGATAGGCATGACGTTGACCGGGTGCGCGGCCGTGCCCGCCGTCGATTCCCGGCGCATGACATTTGCCGAACAGAGCGGCAGGCGCATTGTGGAAATGGTGCGCGAAGACTTGCGGCCTTCGGCTGTGATGACACGGCAGGCTTTTGAAAATGCCATCACCGTAAACATGGCCATTGGCGGCAGCACCAACGCGGTGATTCATCTGATTGCCATCGCGGGACGCCTGGGCATCGATCTGGAGCTAAATTTGTTCGATTCTCTCTCCCGACGCACGCCGTTTTTAGTGAACGTGAAGCCTTCGGGCGAGTTTCTGATGGAAGACTTTTTCAGCGCGGGCGGCGTGCCTGCCGTGATGCGCGAGATACTTCCGCTGCTGCATGGAGACGCGCAGACCGTCACGGGCCGCACCATCGCCCAGAACGTGAGCGGCGCGCCCTGCCACCGTCCCGAGGTGATTCACCCGGCGGCACAACCTCTGCATCCTGAAGGCGGCACAGTGGTGCTGTGGGGTAACCTTGCGCCCGATGGCGCAGTGATTAAGCAGACCGCCGCCTCGCCGGAATTGTTGCAGCATGTTGGACCTGCTTACGTGTTCGAGACTCATGCTCAGATGCTGCGCGAGATCGATCAGGACGATCTGCCGGTGACGCGTGACACCGTTCTAGTGATGAAAAATTGCGGCCCGAAAGGCGGCCCGGGCTTTCCGGAATGGGGACAGATTCCGCTGCCGCGCAAGATGCTGCTGGAGGGCGTGAAAGATATGGTCCGCATCAGCGACGCGCGCATGAGCGGCACCAGCTTCGGCACCGTGGTGCTGCATGTGGCACCGGAATCGGCTGTGGGCGGGCCGCTGGCGCTGGTGCGAACGGGAGACCGTATCGAGCTCGATACGTTGGGCAGGCGCGTGAACCTGTTGGTGGCGGAGGAGGAACTGGCTCTTCGCCGCGCGCAGTTTGTACCGCCCGCGCCCCACTACACGCGTGGCTATGGGCGATTGTTTCTGGACCATGTGACGCAGGCAAATCGCGGGTGCGATTTCGATTTTCTGGAACGGAACACTCAACCCAAGACAATCGAGGGGTGATAAAGCTCCGGTGCTTTCCGGTCGCAGATTGCCACAAGCCGACCCGCTTCGGAGAATGCGCGGATGTGTTCGGCAGAGCATCCGTCAGCCATAAACTCGCGGCCCTGGCGGATGCCCGCGGAAATGGCTTCGTTTGCGAGGAACACAGGAAAGTGTGGCACCAGCGATTCGAGCGGGATCAAAGCAACCGCGGGGTCGACTGTCTCCAGGGGATGGGCGTGATGGAGTGTGAACTCTCCCGATGCGGTTCTGCGGAGTAAATCCAGATGTGCTCCGCAGCCGAGCGCTTGCCCCAGATCGTGCGCCAGGGAACGGATATACGTTCCGCCGGAGCAGCGAATGCGCAGGTCCGCGCGCGTGCCGTCGAAGGCCATAAGCGTTAGCTCGGAGACCGTGATCTCTACCGGCTGCAATTCAATTTCGATATTCTGGCGTGCGGCTTTGTAGGCCACGACGCCGCCCACCTTCTTTGCCGAATATTGCGGCGGCATTTGCAACTGCGTGCCGCGAAAACGCGTGAGCGCCGCTTCCAGTTCTTCGCGTGTGAAGGGGGCCGGCGACATGTCCGAAGTGGGCGTGCCGGTGCGGTCATAGGTGTCGGTGGCGAAGCCGAATCTCACACCGCCTTCGTAAACCTTCTCCGCCTTGGTATAGAACTTCGCGAGCCGCGTAGCCACACCGACAGCTAAAGGCAGCACACCGGTGGCCATGGGGTCGAGCGTGCCCAGGTGCCCGACACGGCGAGTTTTTGCGATACCGCGAAACTTGGCGACTACATCGTGCGACGTCCAGCCCTCCGCCTTATCGATTACGACAACGCCGTTCACTAAGGCTGCGTTTCCAATTCTGGCAACACCTTTTGCAGCACCGTGCCCACCACTTGGAGGCTATGGGCGCTGAGCTTATCCATGGTGTCGGCGGGCGTGTGCCAGTACTGATTGTTCACGCCGTAATCGAAATCGATCAGGTCCAGCGCCTTTACTCCGCGCTCGATGAATGGCACGTGATCGTCACCGGTCACACCCCCGTTGGTGGAAAAATATTGCGAATAGCCCAGCCTCGCTGCGGTATCCCAAACCGTCTTTTGCAAGGACGCCGCAGAGCCCGAATTGTAGACCAAGCTCAGATCCTTATCGCCGATCATGTCCACATTCACCAGCGCTTTCACTTTCGCCAGCATGCCATCGGCGGCCCATTTCCCAGCCAGGTGACGGCTGCCGTAGAGAGAGTTGGTATCGCTCCATTCGCCATAGGCCTCTTCCCCATCGAAGAAGACCAGGTAGACGTCGTCTTTGCGCGGGGCCCCGGCCAGCGCGGCGGCCATCTCCAGCAGGAATCCCGTCGAAGAGCCGCCATCGTTCGCGCCCACGAACTGTGGCACGGTCTTGGTGTCGTAGTGACCGCTGTACACAATGGCCTTGCCGCTCTTTCCGGGGAAGCGGCACAGAATGTTTCGCATCGCGACGGGACCGTTGGGCGTCTGCCCGTTGAAGCGGTCCTCGCTGACTTCGCAGCCCGCGAGTTTGATCTGGCTCAGGATGTAAGTCTGCAGCTTCTTGAGGGCGGGAGAATCCGGCGGACGCGGCCCGAACGATGTGGCGTGGCGGGTATACTCCAGCGCGCGCGCCCCGCTGAAATCACGCGCTTGTGAAGGCAGGCAAACAAACAGCAGAATCAGGAAGAGCGCTTTGCGGTGCATATGTATCCCAGGGTGAAGTTTTTGTCGCGATCCAAGCCATCGAGCGCGGGCAAGAGCAGCGCCGGGGGCACCAGCAGAGCGGCGGCCGGCAGAAACAGCAGCCATCGCGCGCCTCCTACAAAGAATTGTAAACCGTTGAGCAATCGGCGCGAGAGCAGCCGGAAATAGCCGCCTGCCGGAGTGACCTGAATTTCGCTGAAGCCCGTAGAGCCCAGCAAGTGCTCCAGACCGTGGCGCGTGTAGCGGAAGAAATCGTGCGGACTCTGGTGTACCTCCCATTCGTGCGGGGCGGCAATCAGCACGGGCGCGCCGGGGTGCAGCACGCGGGCCATTTCTTTAAGCGCCAGGGCCGGGTCTTTCAAGTGTTCCAACGTCACGATATTCAACAGCGCGTCGATGGTGGCGGCCGCGAAGGGCAGGGCAGCAAGATCCGCAATGCCGTCAAGCTTGCGATAGTTCCACTTAGGGTCGCCCACGGCGAGATCTACCGCGACGTAATGTTGCTTGGCGAAAAGCGCGGCATGACGGCTTTCGCCCGCCCCGGCATCGAGGACGCGAGCGTGGGGTGGAAGAGCCTCCGCGAACCGCTTCAGCGCGGCGTCGATTTCGCCTTCGAAGTGGAGCACATGATCGCGCAGAAAACGCGGCAACCGGTAGGCGATGGCGGTGTGTCCGGTGGCGTTCAACGCAGCGCTGCCTGTGTGGAAAGTTCCCGGAGACCGATCCGGTGGCTGAGGATGAGTTGGCTCACCTGCCGCGAAGACAGCTTGCGAATGGGCCGTAGCGCGCGGCGTTTCAGCAGTGTGCGCGGAAGCATGGTGAGCGCTTCCAGATCGCCCCAGAGCAGTGCCGCCGCCAGACGCAGCTTGCCGCGCCAACCGGGAAACAGCGCGGTCTCTCCGCTGCCCGAAAACGAGGCTTGCGCACCGGCGATCAATCGCCGCAGATAGTAAAACGGATTGAGCAGCAGCAGCGATAGCGGAAAGAGTTTGGCGGCCAGCAGAACCCGGTTGCGCTCAATCAAATGCAGCCGGCGCATACTGCGCAAGCCCATGGTAGAGCCGCGATGGTGGCGCACTACGGCACCCGGCGCATACAGGCAGTTCCAGCCGGCGATACGCGCTCGCAGACCCAGTTCCGCATCGTCACCGTAAGCGAACAGGTCCTCATCGAAGCCGCCGATTTCCCGAAGCATAGCCGCACTGTACAGCGCCGCGCATCCATCCGGCCACAGCACGGGTTCCACGCTGTCGAACTGGCCTTGGTCGATGGCTCCGGTTCCCCGGCCGCGATTCTGGCCATCGGGATAGATCAGGTGGCCGGCTTTATCGATGCGCCGGGGATCTTCGTATACAAGAATTTTCGAAGCCGCCATGCCCACCGAGGGGTTGGTGCGGCAAGCTGCCAACAACGCGCCGGCCCACCCCGGCTCGGCTTCCGCGTCGTTGTTGAGCAGTGCAATGTACTCACCTCGCGCCGCGGCAATGCCCTGGTTATTGGCCGCGCAAAATCCGCGATTCGTCTGGTTACGGATGAGGCGGGCTTCCGGAAATTCAGATGCCACCATCTCCACGGAGCCGTCCGTCGAGCCATTGTCCACCACCAGAATTTCCATTTCCACGTCCTGCTGATTCCGGAGCGACAACAGGCAGTTTCGCAACAGTGCGGCGCGATTCCAGGTCACCACAACGGCGGAGATCATCTTATCAGGCGGCGGCAGGCAAGCGGAAAACGGCTGCTTTCCACGTAGTATTATAGCGGTTAAGCCCGCGACCCTTCGTGAGCCAGCTCCTATGACTACGATTGGCGAGACACTGCGCCGCGAACGCCTGCAGCAAGGTCTCGATCTGCAGCAGGTTTCCGAAACCACAAAAATCGGCACCCGCATGTTGCAGGCGATGGAGCAGAACGATTTCAGCAAGCTGCCCGGCGGAGTTTTCACCCGCAGCTTCATCCGGCAGTATGCGGTCGCTCTCGGCTTGCAGGCCACCGCGCTCGATGAGCAGTTGAGCCACCTGCAGAGCACCATGGAAGAGCCCGTGAAGAGCGAGGCGCGCAAGGATGTGATCACGGAGGGCTCCCATTACTCGCTGTCCGATTACAATTCGGCCAGAAATTCCGGCTCGATGTGGATGTCGCTCGTTTGGGTGGTACTTGCGACTGCCGTGGGGGGCGCTGTTTACTATGCGATGAACCGTCCACCCGCGACGGCTGTTGCGCCTTCGCGGCCCGCCCCGCGACCCGCCCCGCAATCGGCACCGCCGCCGGAATCCACAACTCCCGCACCAGTGACCGCTGCAATCGCTACGCCCGAACCCGTACCCAGCGATAGCCCGGTTCAAGTGATTCTTACAGCGAAGGACAAGGCCTGGGTGTCGATTACTGCCGACGGCAAATCTCAGTACGTGGGCGATATGCAAACGGATGAAAAGCGCACCGTGCAGGCACGGGAGCGCGTGAAACTGGTGGCGGGAAACGCCGGTGCTTTGGAAATTTCACTCAACGGCAAGCCCGTTGACCCGATCGGCCCAAAGGGGCAGGTGCGCGTGGTGGAATTTACGACGGTCGGGGCTCACGTGGTGCCGCGAACGCCGAAACCGGCACCTTTGCCCTGATTATTTTTCGCCTGCAACGCCCGCTTTTCGCGATAGGCGGCAAGGCGGGCGTGACGTTCAGCCACCAATACTTCGCGGCGCCGGCGCTGTTTGGTCCCAATATCCACTCTGCGCCAGAATTTCCAGAAATAATCGAACGCGGAGATCATGGAGAAGGCCACCACAATCGCCATGCTCCAGTGGGCGGCGGTGGTGAACCCAGGGTGGCGCATGCTGATGAGCAGCAGACAAATTCCCAGTACCTGGGCGGTGGTCTTGGTCTTCCCCAGGTCGCTGGCTTTGATGGTGTAGCCTTCCGCCGCTGCAATGCTGCGCAGGCCGGAGACCGCAAATTCACGCCCAATCAGCAGAATGACCAGCCACCCGGGCACGGCGCGGACTTGAACCAATGCAATGAGCGCCGCGGAAACCAGCATCTTGTCGGCGATGGGGTCCAGCAGCGTTCCGATGGTGGTGATCTGGCCCAGGCGGCGCGCCAGGTATCCGTCCAAAAGATCAGTAACCGCGGCGCAAAGAAAAATACCGAGCGCGAGCAAATCGTTAGTGATCTGGAAACCCAGAATGTGGAATTGAATTTCCTGTTCCACCAGTGCGGCCACCAGAAGCGGGACGAAAAAAATGCGCGCAATAGTGAGGAAATTCGGAATATTCATTGCGGACCGAGTTTGGAAACTGTGGAAAAGGCTGTGAAACAGTGGAATTGGCGGGGAGTTAACTCCGGGCACATATTATTTCCGGAAAATGGGGTTAAGTACAGAGAATACAGCAGGTTGGAAGCATTGCTCAACTTTGGTTCACAATCTTTGCGACCCGGGTTTTTCCAGATGTCAAGCTTTGGCATCGCTTTTCTCCACAACGATTTCCACAGCTACGTCAGCCGGGTGTTCACAAACCGGGCAAGCCGCCGCCTTAACGACTCTGACACATTCGCATCGATCACGCAAAGGTCATCCACATAGCGGATTTCGAAAACGCGGCCATGTTCGTGCAGCAAAGCGATGGCCGCCGTTTCATGGTTCGGGATAGCGAACTCGGTTCTGGTCACAGGGTCGAAAGAGAGCACGGAATCGATTGCCTCCAGCAGATCGTCGATGCCTTCGCCGCTGCTTCCCGCCACCAGCACGGCGCGAGGCTCCAATTTTCCGCCCGCGTCGCTCAAGAGGCGCTGGCGAAGCACCGCCGCGTCGCGGTCATCCGGCGCGAGCAGGTCTGCTTTGTTCAGCACCAGCAACTGAGGCGTTTCCGACGCGCCGATTTCAGCCAGCACTTCGAGCACATGCGAAGTATGCGCGCTAGCGTGAGGCGAGGCCGCATCCACGACGTGCAAAACCAGTGTCGCCTCGCCCACTTCTTCCAGAGTAGCGCGGAAGGCTTTGACCAGAGTGGTGGGCAGGTTGCGAATGAAGCCGACTGTATCGCTGAGCAGCGCGCGACGCCGCGAGGGCAGGGTCACGCCTCGCACGGTGGGGTCAAGCGTGGCGAACATGCGGGCGTCGGCCGTGACGGTGGCGCTGGTCAGGCGGTTGAACAGCGTGGATTTGCCGGCGTTCGTGTAACC
>JBBROT010000112.1:0-9529 GCA_038229155.1 Bryobacterales bacterium
GAAGCCGGACGCGTCGAAATCGACGTTCTTTTGCGGGGGCGTGGAAGGGAATGAGTTGGGCTGCCCGGTGGCGACGAACGGGTTTGAAAGGTAGTTGAGCGGACCGGTAATTTTCGAGGGCGCATCGAAGAAGAGGTCGGCAAAGCCATAGAACGGGACCTGACCGTTGAACTGCAGGTTGTCTTCACCTTTCAGGATGTCGTAGAAGACGCCGAAGCCGCCTCGGATGCTGGTTTTGCCACTCTTTCCGGGGCTATAAGCGAAGCCGAACCGGGGAGCGAAGTTGTTCTTGTCCGGGAAATTGGCACCGGTGGGAGCGCCGGCATCGCCCGGGTAGAGAATGCCGATGGGAGCGTTCGGAAAGACCTTGGTTTGCTGGCCATATGCCAGAGAGAAAGACCGGCCTTGCAGATCGCGTTTCGGGGTTGCGTACTCATAGCGGAGTCCGAAGGTGAGGGTTAGATTCGGACGGACATGCCATTCATCCTGCCCGAAACCGGCATAGTACTTGCTGCGGATGTTGGAGGGAGCGGCACCGAATTGCAGGTACTCGTCCGGCAAGCCGAAGAGAAAATCCGCGCGATCGTTATCGGAGCCGATACCGCCTGAAGCACCGCTGAAATAGTATTCGCCGTTGATGTAGAAATCGTAGTTCGTATTGTCCTGGTAAGGCTGAACTTCAAAGCCATACTTCATGGTGTGCTTGCCGCGGGTCCAGGTGAAAACGTCGCTCAGATCGTAGGTGTTATCGATGAGCGTGGTGGGGCCGCCGGTGCTGAAGCCGACTGTAAGGCCGCTGTCGAAACTGATGTTGGTGGGCCCGGTAGGGTTATCGGAAATGATGTTGATGCCCAATTGAGTGGAGGTGGGGAGCTTAGTGGCGGGCACGCGGCTGAGGGAATTGTTGCGCTGCGCGGTGAAGCGGAGGTCATTAATGATGTTGGGCGTGAAGATGTGGGTGTAATCGACCACACCGTGATACCGGTTCAGGGAAGCCGTGCTGGCGTATCCGGGAACATTGGAGCCGCCGAACGGGCTGAGTGTGGGGTTGCGTCCGGAGCTTAGGGTAACGGAGAACCTGTCGTGCTCGGTGGGGGCAAAATCCACCTTCTCGATCAGATCGTCTGAATTGTTCTTGGCCCCGCCCTGAGGCAGAATCAGGCCGGTGGGGGATGTGGGAATCAGTCCCTTCGCGATGTAATTCTTGGCGATGATGTCAATGGTTGCCGGGTTGATGATGCCCTGCGCGGCAAGCGTGGGATTGGATTGGTAGTAAGGATTCGCCTGTAAGAACTTCACGACCGAGGTATCGGGACCGCCTCGCAGGGAATGCGAGAAGTCTCCGGCCAATTCAGCCGGAGTAAACGTGGTGACATTCGAGTTGACGGTGGTGCTGACCTGCCGCTGGCCCTGGTAGGCCACGAAGAAGAACAGCTTGTTGCGGCCGTTGAAAAGTTTGGGCAGCAGCACGGGGCCGCCGATGGTGGCACCGAACTGGTTGCGCTTGAGAATGGGCACCGGGACGCCATTCAGGTTGTTGAAAAAGGTATTCGCGTTGAAATCATTGTTGCGGATGAAGTCGTAGGCGCTGCCGTGGAAATCGTTCGTACCGGAACGGATCACCTCGCTGATGATGCCGCCTCCGTTGCGTCCGTATTCCGCGGTGTAGTTGCTGGTGAGGAGCTTGAATTCGGTAACGGAGTCCGGATTAGGAGTGAAGACCACGCCATTACTCAACAGGTTGTTATTGACGCCGCCATCCAAAAGATAGGTGATGGAATCGGGGCGGCCGCCAGCGATGCTGAATTCCTGGCCGCCACCGGTGGTATTGGCCGCGCCGCTGTTCGCCGGCATGACGCCTGGCTGCAAGGCCGCCAAATCCAGGGTATTACGGCCATTTAGCGGCAGGTTTACGATCGCTCTTTCCGTCACGGAGGTGCCCAGAGTGGCAACCACGGTCTCAATATTCGAGCTATTCGCTTCGATCTGAATGGTATCGGAAGTTGCGCCGACGGTCATGGCGACATCGACTCTGAGCGATTGATTGATGAGAAGGGGCTGAGGAACGGTGACCACTCTGCTGAATCCAGGCTGTTCAGCGGTGACGCTGTAAGTTCCAATCGGCAGCTCGAGGACCTGATACTGGCCGTCTTTGCCGGAAACCGTCGAGCGGCTAACTTTGGTATCGGTATTGGTGACGGTGATTCTGGTTCCGGCAATTAAGGCGCCTTGCGGATCGGTGACGGTTCCAATGACGCGGCCTGAAGAATCCTGAGCCTGGAGAGAAAAGGAGAGGGCAAACGCAAGGCAAGCGCCTACCTGGATTGTGCGGAATGCACGTTGAAGAGAAGACAAGTTAGAGCCCCCGGTTTTGAAGATTAGTTAGAGCAATCCGTCGATTGCCGACGGGCCGGACAGTTACAACACGGTAACCATCTTTGTTGCGAGATTGTTAAATCATGCAACACTCCAAGGCGGGGCGTCAATAAAAATGTGCGTTGCCGCTCAGTTCGTGGGCCCGAAGGCGGGCTCATGATACGCTTGCGATCAGTGGATACGGCTGAAACCCGCCCAAGAGAACTCGCGTCCGAAGCACTGTATGGGGACACTGGCTGGGACATTAACGGCGGATGTGCTCGGGCATCCACGCCTCGGAGTTGAAAAGGTTATCAGGGAACGAGTGGACTACCTAAACACCCCCGAAGGCGCGCTAGTGCAGCGTGCGCAATCCGGTGACGAGGCGGCTTTTCGAGAGATTGTCGAAAAGTACCAGTCGAAGGTGTTTTCCATCATCCACGGCATTGTCCGGCAGAAGAACGATGTCGAGGATATTGCCCAGCAAGTATTTTCCAAGGTCTATTTTTCGATCCGGAATTTTGATTTTCGCAGCTCCTTAATCACGTGGATCTACAAAATAACCGTGAACGAGTGCTTCGATTATCTTCGGAAGAAGAAGGTCCGAAAGCTGGTTTATGAAAGCGATTTGAGCGAGGACGAAGTGCGGCGGGTGGAGAACACCGAACCCGCCACCGACCGCGCTCCGCGCGCGGACACCACCTTGGCGCGGCGCGATTATGTCTTTAAGCTTTTGACGCGTGTTTCCGAGGAAGAGCGCAATTTGCTGATGTTGAAAGAGGTAGAAGGGTATTCCGTGGAAGAGTTGGCGAAGATGCTGAGCATGAATGAGAATACGATCAAGGTGAAACTGTTCCGCGCGCGCCAGAAACTGGTAAAAGCTTCGCAACGCCTGGATCGCGCACCTGGCGCGGTGGCGGGTTAAGGAAAAATCATGCATCGAATCATTGAAGAGGGGCTCGAAGATTACCTCGCCGGCCGGGCCGCGCGGGATTTCGATATGCATCTGGGCCAGTGTCCGCCGTGCCGGACGGAAGTGGCGGAGATTCAGGCTGTATCGTCGCTGTTTCGTGAATCTTTGACCGCGCCGGTTCTTGCTGCCGATGCGGTGGCGGTGACTTCGCCAAATTTTTATCCTCGTTTGATGGGGCTGCTTGAGGCGCGGAAGGCTGCTTCGCCGTGGAACTTTTTTTCCCTGAACGCATCGTTCGGGCGGCGGGTGGTGTTTGCGTCTTTGATGACGCTGGCGGCGGTGGGCGGGTATCTGGTTTCGCGCGAATCGAACGTTTCGCCGGACTTGCAGGGGCCGGAAGCGATCATGGCGTCGCACGATGTGGAAGCGCCGCACGATGCTAAAGTGGATCGGGATCGCATGATGATCACGCTCGCCAGTTACGAACGGTAACGAATCCGGGATTCTCAAATGCCCACCTCCACCGCCCACGCCGCGCCGGCTTCGGACATGCTCAGCAAGCCTCCCGCCGCGGCCATGCTTCCGCTGCTGCTGGTTTTTCTATGCGGCATTACCGTGGGCGCGCTGGCGATGAGCTTTTTCCACAACACGCTGCATCGGCCGCCAACGATCACCGCTGTCGATAGCAGGACCAAATCGACTGTTCTCAGGTGGAAGAAAGAACTGAATTTGCGACCCGATCAGGAGCGTGAGCTGGAAACCACGCTGGACGATTTTGCGAAGTACTACGACAATGTTTTGGCCGACGGGAAGACCCGGATCATGGGCATCCTCGATGACGAACAGAAACGCAAGTTCGATCGCCTGCTGGGGGAGCACCGCAAGCCGTGACCTGTGATAGCCTTTGTGGGTGAATCGCTGGTTTGGCGGCCGCGCGGCTGCCGCTCAAATAATTTTACTTAGCCTGAGCTTATTTTCCGGCTGCCAGAACTCCCAGAGGGGGCTGGTGGGGAATTTTAAGGTAGGCGAGCGCGCCCAGATTGGGCCGTTGATTTATAACGTTTACGAAATGCAGTACCTGATGAACATGGGGGAGGGAGCGGACGCGCGTGTGCCCAACAACCGCTTTTTGATTGTTCATCTTTCGGTTGTGAACAGCGGGGGGGCCACTTCGGACCAATCTATTCCCACGTTTACGCTGATTGACGATAGCGGCGCGACTTATACGGAGTTGGACAACGGTTCGGGTGTGCCGCAGTGGCTCGGTTTCGCGCGCAAGGTTCGTCCGGCGGAAAGCACGAATGGCAACATCGTATTCGACGTTGCGCCGAAACACTATACTCTTCGCATTGCCGATGAAACGGATCAGCACTATGGCCTGGTGGATTTGCCGCTTACCTATGGCACTCCGGTGCCGCCGCCAGACGCTGCCCCTACTCCTCGCTAGCACGCTGGCGTGGGTTGCGGCCGCGGTGCCGCCGAACCCGAAGATTGTCAACGCGGCCGCGCACGATTCCGAAGATGGGCCGCCGCTGGCGAAAGGTTCCACGTTCCAGCCGGGCGAGACCGTGTACTTCAGTTTCCAGGTTTCGGGCTATGGCGAATCGCCCACGAAACAGGTGCGGCTGACCTACAAGATTGAGGCGGTGGACCCGAACGGCGTGAGGATTGTGGAGCCGATCGATTCCATCTTCGATGCCACGCTGCGCGACGAAGACAAGGAGTTTATGCCCAAGCTGCGCGCGCCCCTTTCCATTCCCACCGCCGCGCCATCCGGGAAGTATCTGATTCGCACTCAGGTCAAGGATGACATTTCGCATTTGGCCGCCACGGCTGAAACGACGTTCGAGGTAACGGGCCATGAGGTGCCGCCGAGCCCGGAACTGACCATCCGCAATCTAACGTTCCATCGCACGGAGGAAGACACGCGCGCGATACCGGTTGCGGCGTACCGGCCTGGAGACACGCTGTTTGCGCGCTTCGATATTGCGGGCTTTCGCTATGCGGCGTCGAACACGATTCATGTCTATTACGATGTGGCGGTGTTGAACCCCGCGGGTAAGCAAATTTATGCGCAGGAGCATGCCGCCGAAGACCGGAGCTTTTCTTTCTATCCGAAGCCTTACGTGGCAGGGCAGATGAGCCTGACGCTGCAGAAGAACATGAAGCCCGGCGAGTACATGGTGGTGCTGACCGCGCACGATGAGAATGGGCACCAGCGCGTGGAATTGCGGCACGCCTTTTCGGTGGAATAGAGGAGGAAGGCCGAAAAAATGATCAAAATCCCCTTATATTACTTTGCAGCATTCTTTCTCTTGACCGGTTGCAACCTACAAGGCAGCAGCCCGATCCTGAGAGTTACTAAGTCGATGCTGCACGGCGGACCTGCAACAACTGACCAAGAGTTTTACACCGCATTTTCGGACGATGCGTTAGCAAAGATGACGCCCGACGCCCGTGAAATCTTCTCCGTGGCGCGAAGGCTTCTTGAAGATCCGCGACCAACGTCAGATCCCCGAGAGAACGGTTGAGTTCTTTTCGGTGCACCTGGGAAACACGAACAACTCAGAAGACGAAACGATTGCAATGCTTGGTGGATTGATCGGTGCTCATTCTAGGCCAATGACCTCCAAGGTGATCGAGTACGTCAAAGCCTCAGATAGTAGGCGTATCCAGACGACTATTGTTCAGGCACTCGGAGTGAATCGGGTGAAAAATCCTGAATTTTTAGAGTACATGAAGTCAGCGCTCGAAGATCCTGACCCTGCGCTTCACTGGGTTGCAATCGATGCAGTAGGCAGAATGTCACCAGAAGACCGGAAGGCTTTTGGAGCGACGATTCTGCGTCTGAGTGTCGAACCGAACGAGCCTGAGAACGTCAAAGAGATGGCGATGCAAGTTTTGAAGCACCAAGGGCAATAATCCTTAAACGCCCTGCACCACATGAAACATCATCGCGGTGATGGCGAAGCTGAAGCCGTTGATCCAATTGCCCAGGTTGGTGAACTGGTAGGCGAGAAGCAGCAGAATAAAGCCGAAGCGCGCGAGCTCGTTATAAAGAAACGGCGGAAAGCGGAGAGCGATGAGCATCTTCGAGCCATCGAGCGGCGGCACGGGTATCAGGTTGAAGACGGCGAGATAGACGCTGAGCTTGGCGGCCTCCGTGGTGAACTGCGCGAGATCGGTGAGCACGCGCGCGCTGAGCACGCTGATGATCACCAGCACGAAGGCGAAGAGCAGGTTCATCACGGGCCCAGCCAGCGCCACCAGAAGCAAGCCATTCAAGCCGTACTTGAGTTTCGAAATGTTGGTATTGACGGGCTTGCCCCAACCGATGAAACCACCGGTAAATAGCGTGGAGATGAAGGGGAGCAGCGTGGTGCCGATCCAATCGATGTGGGCGAGCGGCTGCAGCGTGACGCGGCCTTCAAGCTCGGGCGTATCGTCGCCGAGTTTGGTGGCCACCCACGCGTGAGCGAATTCATGCGGCGTGACGAGCATCCAGAAGATGGCGACGTTGATCAGCGCGTGGAGAAAATCGTTCTGGGTGGGGTTCAAGGCGGGAATTCCCATAGTACCCTAGCAGGGTATGCGAATCACCGCGGTTGAGACATTGCATTTGGGGCGCGGGGTTACCGTGCATGCCGGCCCGATACAGTGGCTTTGGGTTAGAATTCACACCGATGAGGGCTTGGTGGGCCTGGGGGAAACTTACCCGTTCCCTGAGACGGAAAAGGCCGTGGTTCACAATCAACTTGCGCCGATTCTGCTGGGCCGCGATTCTTCCGAGATCGATCTGCTATGGGCGGACATGCATCTCGCGATTGCCTATAGCGGTTGGGCGGGCGCGGAGATGCGGGCCATCAGCGCCGTGGATATGGCTCTTTGGGATTTAGCCGGCAAGCGCGCGAATCAGCCTGTATACCAGTTGTTGGGCGGTGCTTCGCGCCAATCGATCCGCACGTATAACACCTGCTATGACCATCTGGATTTCATGCGCGAGCCCGTGCGTCTGGCGGGTGAACTGCAGGCTGCCGGCATTCATGCGATGAAGATCTGGCCTTTTGATGGAGTGGCCAAGCGCAATCGTGGGCAGTTCATCACGGCTGACCAGATGAAGGAAGCCGTAGAGCCGATTCGCCTGATCAGGGAAGAGTTCGGCGATGCGATGGAGATCGCGGTTGAGTTTCACGGGTTCTGGAATTTGCCTACGGCGATCAAGATCGCACACGAGCTTGAGCCCTACCGGCCCATGTGGCTGGAGGAGATGCTGCCGCAAGACAATCTGAGCGCGTATGCACAACTAGCGGGGGCCACCAGTCTTCCGCTTTGTTTGAGTGAGCGCCTGATGACGCGCTGGGGCTTTCGCGAACTGTTCGAGAATGGCGCGGCGCGGTTTGTGATGCCGGACATTTCCTGGTGCGGTGGAATTTCAGAAGCGAAGAAACTGGCCGCGGTGGCGGAGACGTGGTATCTGCCGATTGCGCCCCACAATTGCGGCGGCCCGGTGTTGCATGCGGCGACGCTGCACCTGGCGGCGAACGTGACCAATCTGTTCATCGCGGAGAGTGTGCGCCGGCATTATGCGGATGAGTATCGCGACATCGTCACGCCGCTGCTGCCGGTGAAAGATGGCGCGTTTCCGTTGCCGCCAGGGCCAGGGTTGGGAGTGGAACTGACGCCCGAAGTATTGCAGCGTAGCGATTTGACAGTGAATAAAACTACGGCTTGATGTGCCGATCGAAAAATTCGAACATCGGCTCAAACTGAGGGACGACGACGTTCACGTGATTGCCGCCAGGCACCTCTGTATATTTCACTTCGGCACCGGCCTTTTTCATGGCCTCCACCATCAAGCGGGATTGGGTGACGGGGACGGTGGGGTCGGCATCGCCATGCACCACAAACTGCGGGACGTCTTTCAGCTTGGGCGCGATGGCGATGTTGCCGCCGCCTGAAATGGGAGCGAGCGCGGCGAAGACATCGGGATGATCCGCGGCCACGGACCACGTGCCGTAAGCGCCCATGGAGTGGCCGGCCAGATAGATGCGGTTGGGGTTGATTTTGTAAGCGCGCCGGACATCGGCCAGCACGTCCAGGACATCCTGTTCGGCGGAACCGAGATACATGGCGGCGGGTTCACGGCCTTTCGGGCAAGCCACCAGATAGCTATGATGTTCGGCGGCTTTGAGCACCGCGCCATTGCCGTAGCCATCGAACATGGTGTTCTCATCGCCGCCCATGCCATGCAGCAAAACCAGAAGCGGATACGAGCTGGAGGGGTTGTAATCGGTGGGCACATAGAGGCGGTAGGGCTGGTAGCTGCCGTCCACTTTCGATTTGTAAGACTTCTGCAAATCGCCATAGCGGTTGTGGAAGGGGTTCTTGCCTTTCTCGAGCGCGCCGAGCATTTGTTCGGCTTCGGTCAAGTCTGAGGTGAGCTCCAGCGAGGAGAGTTTTTCGCCTTCTTCGCCGCGGTCCGCGCCTTCCAGTTTCGCCAGATGACCCATGGCGGAGGGCAGTTCAGGAGTTTCGGCGGGAAGCTTTCGCGCGCGGGCTTTATCGGCCTCAAGGCGGGCCATCACGGTGCGCCGTATCTTGACGGGAACGCTCTTCTGGCCCACTCCTTCGAAGGTGGCGAGGATGCGATAGTTGCCGTCGGCGACGTCGGGGATGGTGACATCGGTTTGGAACGGATGTTCGGCGGAGGTGAGATTCACCTGCCCCACGGTCTTCAAGAATTCAGGGCTACCCATGCCGGGCGCGGGCACCAGGCTTACTTCTAAAGTAGGGCGCTTGGCGAGCGGCTCGTCGGGGTCCCACATCTGCCTGAAGGTGAGCGGCAGCCGTTCACCCTGCCTGAGGATGTAATGGGCGGCTTTCATGGTGAGGGCCGCGTTCCAGGCATGCTCCGCGGTCCAGGCTTTGTTTTCGAGAAGAGCTAAGGCGTGGTCGAAATCCTTGAGAGCTTCGGCGTTGCGACCGGCGATTCGGGCCTTGTTGCCGGAATCGAGCAAGGGGTCGATGAGGGCGAGTTTCTCTTTGGGGAGCTTGGAGGTGTTGCGGAGAGTGCTCGCGTGAACCATGGAGGAAAGCGCGGTGCCCGAACTCTGCGCAAACGCGGCGGCGCAGAGCAGCGCCAAGAAACTAAGTTTCATACGTCTTCCATCTTGCAGCGGAATGGCGGGTTGGTGCTGAAGAAACTTTACGGGTGGTGGTATTGTCAAAGCAGCTATGGTGGTGGAAAGCCGTGCAGGGCGC
>JBBROT010000113.1:0-9524 GCA_038229155.1 Bryobacterales bacterium
GCCATCGGGATCGCCAGTGCGGAGCAGAGCCTGGCCGTGGAAGGAGTGAACGGAAGGGAGCGCGGGGTTGAGGGCGGCGGCGCGGGCGAACTCCTGAACGGCGGCGGGGTAATTGCCGGCCTGCATCATGCCGGTTCCCAGCAGGAGGCGGCCCTCGGCGCTATCGCCATCGCGCAAGATTCGATCGAGATAGGTCTGGGCGGAGGCGGCGTCGCCGGCCTGGAGGTAGGCGGAGCCCAGGAGGTAGCTGACGGTGCGGTCTCCCGGTGTTGCCGCGGAGAGAGGCGCCAGGAGGCCGATGGCACTCTTGGGCTGGCCGGAGTGGAGGCGGCAATCGGCAAGAAGGAGGGCTGCTTTGCGATTTGCGGGGTCGTTTGCGAGGAGGGATTCGAACTCAGCCGCCGCGGGGCGGATTTGGGCTGATTTGTAATAGGCCAGGGCCAGATTCATGCGCAGCGGCGCGACGGCTTCGGGTGGCGCTATGCGGAGCGCTGCGCGGTCCTGCTCAATAGCTTCGGTGTAGCGGCCCTGATGGGCGAGCGCGGCACCGAAGTTGGAGAGGGCCTGGAAGTTTAGGGGTTCGGCATGCACGCAGCCTGGGTAAGCGGCGAGGGCCTGTTCGAACTGGCCTTGGCGGTGCGCCTCGAGGGCGGCGGAACACTCCGACGCTTGCGCGGGGAGGGCCAGTAGCGGAAACAGCATGGCTGTCCAGAGGCGCATTTCTCATCTTGAGGATATACCCGCAAAAAATTAGCGCAGGAAAGTATTGCAGTTTGAAAACTAGTTGATATATACTACCGGGCATTGTTCGCACGAAGTTTGTTGAGGGGGATTTCCATGTCGAGATTTACGAGCATCTACCGGTTGGCCGCGGTTTCGGCCATTTTCAGCAGCGCCTGCCTGGCGCAATCCATTTTCGCCACCCTGACTGGCACTGTTGCCGATCCATCGGGGTCAGTGGTGGCCGCCGCGAATGTTGTCGTGAGGAATGAAGCTTCTGGAGACGTGCGCCGGTCAGTGAGCAACAACGAAGGCTACTTTTCCTTTTCGTCTCTGCCTACCGGAACTTACTCGGTAGAGGTGGAGGCCGCCGGTTTCGGCAAGTACCAGGAAACTGGCCTTGCGTTCACGGGCTCCGAGAAGCGGAACGTTAATGTGGTGCTGAAAGTCGGTAACGCGGCCACCCAAGTGGAGATCATTTCCGCCTCCGATGAGATTGTGCCGGTGGATTCCGGCGAGAAGAGCTTCACATTGAACGCCAAGCAGCTGCAGGATTTCAGCGTGGTGGGGCGCAGCGCGGCGGAGTTTATCAAAGTGATGCCGGGGTTCGCGATCACGGGCAGTGGCATTAGCAACCGGCCTGGTTACAACGGCGAAGTGATCGGAATCAATGGCAACGGCGAGGGCGGCAAGCAGAGCGCGATCGGTAATTATTCGGCCAACGGGCTGGGCAATGCGGCCATTGATATTACGGCCGATGGCGCACACGTTTCCGACCCGGGATGCAATTGCGCGAGCCCGGTGAATCCGAATCCGGACATGATTCAGGAATTCAAGGTGCAGACCTCGAATTTTTCGGCGGAGAATTCGAAAGGCCCCGTGGTGATCAATTCGATCACGAAAGCGGGAGGGTCCACGTTCCATGGAGAAGCTTACTTCTCGGCGCGGAACCCGGTTTTAAATTCGGCGTACGCGGAAGACAATGCGGCGGCGCGGACGGAGAAGCCGAACAATGCGTTTTACTTTCCGGGCGGGAATATCGGCGGTCCGGTGATCATCCCGCACACCCCGTTGAGCAGGAACAAGAACAAGCTGTTCTTCTTCACTGGGTTTGAGTATTACTTCCAGGGTCTCGACACGGGCCTTGCGAAGGCTTATGTGCCGACGGCGGCGAACCTGGGCGGCGATTTTTCGAATCTGAGCACGCAGATTACAGATTTAAACGGCAAGCCGTACCCGGGGAACAAGATTCCGGTTTCGAATCTGGACCCGACCGGCTTGGGACTGTTGAAACTGTATCCGAAGGTAAATTCGAGCGGTGCCTTTAATTATGTGGACCGCATCAACCTGAATCAGAACTCGTTGCAGAGCCTGTCACGCGTGGATTACAACATCAGCGACAACACGAAGTTATTCGTGCGGTATAACCTGCAGAAGGAGACGCAGACCTTCCCGGTTGGCTTGTGGTGGCGGAATGGACAGAATCAGGTACCGTACCCGACACCGATTACCGCAGCCAACGTTTCCCAATCCACTTCGGCCAGTTTGACGCATGTGTTCGACCCAACGCTTACGACGGAATCGGTATTCGGGTTCACTTACATCAACTTCCCGAATTCACTCACTAACAAGAACGCAGTGGACCGCACCAAGCTGAATATTCCGTTCACGGGCATTTTCAAGAACGGGGTAGGTCAGATACCTTCCATCAACAACGGCACGGGAGAGATTGCGACGATCTTCAATCCCGGTGGTTTTGAAGCGGGGAACGGGACATTGTTCGCGACGAAGTATCTACCTTCTTTCAGCACCAATGTGACGAAGGTATTGGCCACGCACACCATTAAGGCGGGCGTTTATTGGGAACGGATCATCAACTCGCAGCCTTCGAACAACAACTCGAACGGGCAGATTACGGCAGCATCGTGGAATGGCGCGCCCACGACCGGTAACTTCTATACCGATTTGATTCAGGGCCAAGTGCCGCGGTATGACGAGGCGAGCAAGAACATTATTCGCGATGAAGGCTTCGATACGTTTGAGTTCTTCGCGCAGGATAGCTGGAAGGCAACCAAGCGGTTGACCTTGGAATACGGCATTCGGTTCCAGCATCTGGGCGAGTGGGGCGACCGGGGTGGAGTCGGGTTCTCGGTATGGGAACCCTCGACATATGTGAACACGGTGCAACTGCCGTCTGCCTACGACGGGCTGCTTTGGCATGCGCGCGACAAGAGCGTGCCGCTTTCCGGTTTCCCTGGACGGGCGCTGTTCTATTCGCCGCGCTTCGGGCTGGCCTACGATGTGTTCGGCTCCGGCAGGACTGTGGTCCGCGGAGGATGGGGCCGGTTCCACTATCACAACCCGCAATTTACGACGGGCCTGGATTATGGCTACGGCGTGCAGACTTACGGCACATCTACACCGATGACGTTCACACAGATCCAGGCAATCACTCCGAACACGACCGGGCGCCAGGGTGTAAGTGTCCTGGACCGTCATGACGATAACCAGCCCGTTACGGACAGCTACAGCTTCACGATCTCCCAGCGCATTCCGGACGGCAGCTTGTTCGAAGCGTCGTATGTAGGGAACCAGAGCAGCCATCTGATCGATTCGAACAACTGGTTCAATAATGTAAACGCGGTCAAATACGGAGGGCTATTCGGCGTGACCAATCCGAATGGCGCGGACTACGATTCCTACCGTCCGCTCATCAATTATCAGGACCTGAAAGTGACCAGGAATAACCTGTATTCGAATTACAACGGGTTGCAACTGACTTATGCCAAGCAGCGCGGCCGGTATAACATTCAGTTGAATTACACCTTCTCGAAGGCGCTGGGTATCGCCGCCGGACAGGATTCGTTCAACATCGACAATAACTACGGTCCCCTTAGTAATGACCGGCGCCATATCTTCAATGCTGCTTATTCAATCGAATTGGGAAATCCAATTCGCAACGGGCTGCTGATGAAGGGCCTGGTAAATGGGTGGCAGATATCCGGCATCACGCAATTCCAGAGCGGACAGCCGCTAGCATTGAACTCAAGCGCGAACTTCAACTACTCGGGCGGGCCGACCGCGCGAGAGATTAATGGCACGGATTCGTTGCAGGTGTCGCCGGTTGTAACCTGCGACCCGTCGAAGAATCTGGCCGCGCATCAGTACATCAATGGCAGCTGCTTCTCCGCGCCGACGGTGGGCCATAATGGTCCGGCGCTTCTGCCGGAGGTGTTTGGGCCTTCTTACTTCACGTCCGACCTTTCGATGTTCAAGAACTTCCGGTTCAGCGAATCGAAGAAGTTCCAGTTGCGCGCTTCGGCATACAACTTCCTGAATCATCCGCTGGATTCTTTCCTGAGCGGCAATGAGAATGGGTTGCAACTGCAATTTCCTGGGGCTGGGCAGAAGAACACGAATACGAACTTTGGGTATGTGCAGAATAAGGTGGGCCGACGCGTGATTCAGTTGGCTGCTAAGTTTTACTTCTGACCTGAGGCGCGGTTCGCAAGTAAAGGGGGAGCGAAAGCTCCCCCTTTTTTTTGGCGCGATATCATTATAACAATTCCACCCATGTACCGCTTGGCTGCCAGTGCGGCGCTGTGCTGTTGCGTTTTGCTACAGGCTCAAGAGGGCCTGCTGGAGCACGCGATTGCGGCCCATCAGAAAGGGGATGTCGATACGGCGGTGGCGGAGTACCGTGCCTATCTGAAGCAGAACCCCAAGGCGGTGCAGGTGCGATCGAACCTGGGCGCGGCGCTGAGCAGCCGCGGCGAGTATGAAGCCGCGATAGCGGAATACCGGCAGGCGCTGGCCGCTGGTGAAAACCCGGCAGTACGGTTGAATCTGTCGCTGGCTTACTATAAGGCGGCTGATTTCGGCGCGGCCGCGGAATCGCTAGTGAAGGTGCATGCGGCGCAACCGAAGAACAGACAGGCGACGCTGCTATTGGCCGATTGCTACCTGAGGCAGGGCAAAGACGCGCAGGCGGTGGCACTGGTAGAGCCCATGGCGGGGCCGGATGACCAGGCAGCGGCCTATGTATTAGGAACGGCGTACCTGCAAATGAATCAGGTGGAGAAGGGCCAGGAGTGGATAGAGCGGATCATGAAGGGCGGCGATTCCGGGCAGGCGCGCTTGCTGCTCGGAACGGCGAAGATGCGGGCCAACGATTTTGCCGGTGCGCGGGAGGACTTCGCCAAGGCGGTCGAGCTGGCTCCGCAATTGCCGAATGTGCACTCGGCCTATGGGATGTCGCTGGTGAATACGGGGGACGTGTCGGGGGCGGCGGAACATTTCCGGCTGGAGCTGAAAGGGAACCCGAACGACTACTTGGCGAACGTGCAGTTAGGCGCGCTGCTGCGGCAGGAGCAGGATTATGCGGGGGCCCGCAAGACTTTTGACCGCGCGCTGCTGGTGCGGCCCCGGGATGCGGCGGCGCGGTATCAACTGGCGCTGGTCAATGTTGGTGAAGGGCGGGTGGAGCAATCGGCCAAGGAGCTGGAGAGCCTGGTGGCGGAAGCGCCGCAGTTCACAGAAGCGCATGTGACGCTGGCGACCGTGTACTACCGTTTGAAGCGGAAGCAGGACGGCGACCGGGAGCGGGCCACCGTTCAGCGCCTGAATGCGGAAGCGCAGGCCAAGCAGCCCGGCGTGAAGCAGGAGGCAGCACCGAAATGATGGCCCTTCTGGCACTGCTGGCGGCGGCTTTGTCATTCGAACAAGTGGCTCGGGAAGCGGCGGCGGAACGGGAAGCGAACCACTTGGATCGGGCGGTTGCGCTCTATCGCGAAGGGGTTGCGGAGAAGCCGGACTGGGCGGAGGGTTGGTGGTATCTGGCTTCGATTGCATACGACCGGGACCGGTACAGCGAGGCGGCGGGAGAGTTCCGGCGGTTTGTGAAGTTGAAGCCCGCGGTTGCGGCAGGGTGGGATTTTCTGGGGCTCTGCGAATTCGGCGCGGGAGACTATGGGGCGGCGCTACGGAGTTTGACGAAGGCTGAAGAGTTCGATGCTCCGGAAGAGCAGCTTGCGCGGGTGGCGGAATTTCATCGCGTGCTGCTGTTGACGCGCGCGGGGCGGTTCGATGAAGCGCTGGGCCGCGCGACCGGAGCAGCCACGCGGGTGCAAGGGACGGAGGAATGGTATGTGGCCGCGGGGCTGGCGGGGTTGCGGCGTCCGCTTCTGCCTGGGGAGTTGCGGTTAGGGGAGCGCCCGCTGGTGCGGGGCGTGGGGGAGGCGATCTGGCTGCAGGCGAACCAGCGCGCGGACGATGCGCTTCGGGCTTATGAGGCGCTGGCGGCACGCTATCCGGATGCTTCGGGACTGCACTTCCTTCATGGATCTTGCCTGTTGAATACAGATGTGGATCGCGGGTTGGCGGAGTTGCGGAAGGAACTGGAGATCAAGCCGGATCATGTTCCGGCCCTGGTGGTTCTGTGCGAGCAGTTTCTGGCCAAAGGCAATTTGGACGAGGCGGCGATGTGGGGCCGGCGCGCGGTGGACGTGGCGCCCGGCGATTTTGCCGCCCACCTTTCCTATGGGCGAGTATTGGCAAAGCAGGACCGCGACGAGGAGAGTGTTCGCGAGTTCGAAGGCGCGAGGGGGCTGGCTCCGGGCAGTCCGGAGATTCGCTTTGCCTTGGCTTCGGCTTATGCGAAAGCGGGAAAGCCGGCGGAGGCCGCGGCGGAGCGGGCTGAATTTCTGAAGCTGAGAAAGCTTCGGGACGATCGTTTACCGGCAAGGCGATGACGCGCGAGGTGCTGGTGCTTCTTTGGGCGGCGCGGGCGTTTGCAGATTGCAAAAGCTGCCACGCGGCCCAGGCTCTTCAGACCAACGCGATGTCGAAGGCGATGGAATTTGTGGAGCAGTGCGGGATACTGCGGCGCGCTCCAGACCTGCGCTTCGAAGCGGGCCCGTACCGGTACCGCATCGTTCGCAAGGGCAGCCAGAGCATCTATGAAGTGACGGATGGGCGGTCGATGGTGACGGCACCGATCCGGTGGGCGTTGGGGCAAGGGTCGGCGGGGCAGACTTATGTGTTTGAGCGCGGGGGCCAGTATTACGAAAGCCGGGTGAGTTACTTCACGGCGCTGAAAGGGCTGGCGTTGACGATAGGGACACAGAACGCCGCGCCGAAGAATATCGATGAGGCGGCGGGAAGGCTGATGGCGGCGAACGATGCGAAGGAATGCATTGCATGCCATGCCACGGACGCAGTGCGGAAAAATGTGCTGCAACCGGAGACGCTGGTACCGGGTGTGCAGTGCGGGCGCTGCCACGAAGGGGCGGAGCGGCATGCCGCGGGCTCTACGGGGATGGCGAAACTGGGGCGGCTTTCGACGGAGGAGACTTCGAACTTTTGCGGCCAGTGTCATCGTACATGGGAGCAGATTGCCGCCTCTGGGCCGCACGATTTGAACAACGTGCGGTTCCAGCCTTACCGGCTTGCTAATAGCAAGTGTTATGACGCGGCGGATGCGCGGATCAAGTGCACGGCCTGCCACGATCCGCACCGGGAGCTTTCCGCGCAGCCTTCCGCCTACGATTCCAACTGCCAGGCTTGCCACGCGGACGCGGGGCGGAAGCTGAAGACCTGCCCGGTCGCGAAGACTGATTGCGTCACATGCCACATGCCAAAATACGAATTGCCCGGCGCGAATCATAAATTCACTGATCACTGGATTCGCGTCGTCAGAAAAAATGCGCCATACCCCAATTAATTATTCGCGCCGCGCCTTAATGCGGATGATCGGAGCGGCTCCTCTGTTGGGGGCGCCTTCCGCAAACAAACCTCTTTTCGAAGAGGTGCCGGCTTCACTGAGCGGGATCCGCTGGGTGCATGACAATGCCATGTCCTCTGAGCGGTATCTGCCGGAGACCATCGGGCCGGGGTGCGCGTTTCTTGACTACGATAACGACGGGTGGATGGATATTTACCTGGTCAATTCGGGCCCAAGCGACTTCTACATGCCGAAGGTGCCCATCCGGAACGCGCTCTATAAGAACAACCGCGACGGAACGTTCACGGACGTCACGGAAAAAGCCGGAGTGCCGGGTGGAACCTTCGGAATGGGCGTCGCAGTAGGGGATTACGATAACGACGGATATCCCGATCTGTTCGTGACGGCGTTCGGCAATTGTACGCTCTACAAAAATAATCGGGACGGCACATTTACCGACGTGACCGTGAAAGCCGGGCTGCTGACACCCGGATTTACCACAAGCGCTGTTTGGTTCGACTATGACGGCGACGGGCGGCTGGATCTATTTGTGTGCAGCTTTGTGGATTACGGGAAAGGCAGTCACTTTTCATGCGGCGATAACAAGCTCGGGGTGAAATATTACTGCATCCCACGCGTGTTCAAGCCCACTTCGAGTTTTTTGTATCACAACAACGGCGACGGCACTTTCTCGCGCGCCGACCAGGGCACCGGGATCGAGACAGCGCTGGGCAAGAGCTTGGGCGTGGTAGCGACGGACATCAACAACGACGGACGCATGGACCTCTTCGTCGCGAACGACACGGTACAGAATTTCCTGTTTGCCAACCGCGGACCGGACAAGAACGGCAAGACGCAGTGGGAGGAGATTGCGCTGCAGGCCGAAGTCGGGTTCAGCGATAACGGACAGCCACGGAGCGGAATGGGAGTGGACGCGGCGGATTTCGACGGCGATGGATGGCAGGATCTGTTTGTGGCCAATGTGGATCGCGAGATGTTTTCGCTTTACAAGAACAAACGGAACGAGAGCTTTCAGGATGTGGCGCATGCGCACAGCATCGATCAAGCAACGAGGCTGTTGAGCGGTTGGGGGTTGAAGTTTTTCGATTACGACAATGACGGCGTAGTAGACCTGATGCTGGCAAATGGGCACCCGGACGACATGATCGAGAAGTATTCCACGCAGGTGCATTACAAAGAGCCGCTTGTGTTGTTTCACCAGGAAGCGGGAAAGTTCCGGAACGTGAGCGAACTTGCCGGCCCTGCGTTTTCGAAAAGCTACGCGGCCCGGGGGCTGGCGGTGGGGGATTTCAACAATGATGGCGCGCTGGATGTTTTGATCGGGAACAATGGCGGGCCTCCGCTGCTGCTGAGGAATTTTGCGGCCGTGGGGAACCATTGGGTGGGCTTAAAGCTGGAGGGCGTTGCCTGCAATCGCGATGCAATCGGAGCGCGGATCAGGTGGAGCTCAGGCGGCATTACGCGGTCGCGCTTGAAGAGTAATGGCGGGAGCTACCTTTCTTCTCACGATCCACGAGAGATTCTGGGGTTGGGAAAAGCAGAGGCCGTGGATTGGGTGGAGGTGAAGTGGCCTTTGCCTTCCAAGCGCGTCGAGCGTTGGACGAAGCTGAGTCTGGACCGGTATCAAACTTTGCGGGAAGGGACGGGGTCCGCTTAGTCCGACCCACGCTTCTGTTCATCGGGTTTAGCTTTCCGCGCGCAAGCGTAGGTCAGAGACGATGCAAGCTCTAACGCAAATCCAGCACGACTGAGCACAGTGAGGCTGGCACGCGATCATTCGAGGCGCGCCGGAAATGAGACCTCGCGCGGCGATGAGGAAGGATTACGGTTGATGGAAAAAACCGTTGCGCTTGCCCCCGCGAAGCCCGAGCCGAAGTATCTTCTTGCAAGGGCAGCGGCTGCCCGTTCTGATTTGATGACCGCTATCCGGTGGGCCGAGCAGGCCGTCCAGAACTGCTCCTGACTTTGCCGCGTCGCATTATCTGTTAGCAAACGCTTACCGGCGTCAGAATAAAACAGCGGCTGCGCGAGCTGGCGAATTTCAGCGTATTGAAAAGCCGCC
>JBBROT010000114.1:0-9428 GCA_038229155.1 Bryobacterales bacterium
TATCGTGCGGCAACCGCGCGCATGGGCCAACTCAAGCGCGACCGATGTGGAGACAAGCGGCACCTCCAGTTGGCAGAGCACGAAAGCAGGCGCGGTGCTTGCGGAGAGCAGTTGCTCCATACGCGCGCGCACCAGGGCGGGGGTGAGTTTGGCGTTCGCGGCGGGAGAAAGAACGATCATATTCTCGCCGTCGGGCAGCACAAGAATGGCCGCCGTCCCCGTGGCTCCGGGTGAGCGCCCCACGTGCGTAATATCCACGTGGGCAGCCTCAAGACTCGAGAGAATCAGTGGGGCAAACTGATCTTCCCCGGTCTGGCCGATCATGGCGGCCGCTCCGCCCAGGCTGCCGATGGCCATCGCCTGATTCGCGCCCTTGCCGCCGGCGACAACGCGAATCTCGCCGCCTACGACCGTTTCACCGGGCGATGGCACGCGCGGAAGCGGTTGCACCAGATCGGCATTCAAACTTCCCACAACAATATGGCGCATCATTCAGGGGCACATCATGCAAGGGCGCATCATTCAGCGTCGGCAACGCAACGGAAACCCACTGTTCCGGAACGGTCTTTGCCAGGAGACATCAGTAGAAGCTTACCGTGCTCGTTCAGGCGGTAAGCTTGCGGGAAGTACCACTTGGACCCTTGCGGCTGATAATAGCTCCCGCCGCGAAGTATAGCCGCGCGCGTGTGGTTGTCCAGGTATTCGTCCGTGAACTGCCAGACATTGCCGGTCAGATCTTCAACACCGAAAGGACTGGCTCCCGAGGGATGAGAACCTACCGGATCGGGCCCGCGCAGAGACCGCCCTTTGTCAGGCGCCGGAACCGCGGCTGGCAGCCACTGCTCGCCCCACGGATACGTCCGCGCTGTTGCGCCCTGTGCCGCATACTGCCACTCCCACTCATGCGGCAGACGCTTGCCCGCCCACTTCGCATAGGCCCGTGCATCGTCAAGAGAAACCCACGTAACGGGCCGCGCGCCCCAGCCTTCGGGATAGTTCCGGTCGCGCCAGTCCTTGAGAAAGTTATGATCGTCGCCGGGGCGGTAATTCGTGGCGGTCAGGAATTTGTGGAACTCTTCATTCGTGACCGGGAACTTATCCATGTAGAAAGACTTAATGGCCACCTGCGAGCGGTGGTTGCGGCGCGGCGAGTTCTCCCACGGATACTGAACGTCGACCCCGATCTGATTTTCACCTTCTATCTCAATGCCCGTCACTTCAAAAGTATAAGTGGCCGCGGGGATGCGAACCGTGCCGGAAGGAGCGCTGCGCGGTACGGCCGTCTTAGCAATGGGAACCACGGTCTGACGGAGCACGGGCGGTTGCAGGGAGAAGGAATCGAGCCGCGTCTTCGCAAGTGTGCTCATGGCCTTGAGCAGGTCCTTGCCGGCTGGATCTAAAGCGGCATCGGTGGCCAGAATTGCACCGTATCCGTTGGCTTCGATGGGGAAGCTCACGGCGGCGGTATGGCCGTGAACGGAAGGGGAAAGTTCGGTGCCGTTCCAGAGATCGTAGAAGTGAAGGCCCGGTCGATAGGAGGTCTCCAATTGCTCGCCCGATAGATCGAACTCATTCTTGTTCACTAGAGTCCAGAGCGTGCGGTTGCCGGAGGGCCACTTACTGGCGTACAGACCGGTCTGCATGGTGGGCGTGTGCGGCTCCCAATCCGGGCTGGTCAGGAAGGAAGCATAAGTGCGATCGATTTTCGCAATGCGGCGGCATACTTCGGAATCGCGCGGGCTCATCTCATTCCAGATGCCCCAGATGTTTTCCCATGTCTCCATGCCTACTCCGTTGAAGAACGCATACTGCAGGTCTGTGTTCTTCAAGCGCTGCCAGCGATCGGAAAGGTTGGTCATGTGGCGCGGCTCCATCCACTTGTACTTCGAGACCAGTTGAACCTCCATTGAATTCGGCCGCGCCGCCGGGTTGAACGGAACGTTGGCCAGCGTGGCCTGCCCCCAATTCATGTTGTTGTAAGCGAGCGCCTCATCCACGCCCAGAGCTTCCGGCTCAAATGCGAGCGGGTGACTGGTCTTATCCGAGGCAATGCGGTATTCGCGCGGGATGGCCTGCATGGTATCGCCGTTGATGCCATCGGCTCCCACAGCCGCGAAGTCTTCTGACAGTATTTGCGATTCGGGCTCCTTGCGTTCGCGCGTGCCCTGATCCCACAGCATCATGGGAAACAGCACGCGCACACCGCGGCGGTGAAAGTCGGCAACCATCTGCTTGATGCCGTCCACGCCGCCGGGCAGGTCGCGGAAGTGATCGAACTGGCTGCGGTCATCGATGCCGATGTTGGGATAGGTGTGCCACACCAGAACGGCGTCGATTCCGCCGAAGCGCTTATCGAGATCGTTCAGGTAGCGGTCCACCGTGTACTTGCGTGAGGCGGGGTCGTAAAAATAGCGGTCCTCCACCATCATCTGAGGTTGCATGAAACTGCTTTGCGTCCATTTCAATTCCGGCCGATCGTATTCGGCGCCGTTGTACCCGATGCGCTTTAAATACTCCATGCGCCAGCGTTTCATGTCCGCAATCCATTTGGGGAAGTCAGCCGGTGTGCGCGGGCCTTCGAAATGGTAGCCCAACGGCCGTACCGAAGGGTCTTGAGCGGAGGCAGCGATTCCCAAGGCGAAAATCGCCAGTATACTTGTGAAAGTTTTCATAGGTGGATGTCGATTGGATGCGGTCAAAATTGAATTCGCGCGCCCACGGTGACGGAGCGCGGCAGGTTCTGGCTGGTGGATCTGCCGAAGAGCGAACTCGAAAGATCGCCCACCGGGTTCAGAAGATTCACGCGATTCCAGAGATTGAACACCTCGCCCCGCAACTGGAATGTCGCGCCCTCTTTCACGAACCAGGGAATTCTCGTATTCTTCACGAGGTTCATGTTGAAGTTCATCAGGCCGGGGCCGTTGAAGGTGTTACGGCCCAGGTTGCCTTGTTGCCCGGGGCTGGGTAAAGGGAACGCGGAGACCGGGAACAAGCCTTGCTGAAAGTCCCCGCGCGAAGTGGATTTGGAGTTGCCGAAGGCCGGTGTATTGGGCGCGTCGAAATTTTGTCCGTCCGCATTGAAGTCGCCTCTCGGATAGGGCGCGGTAGTCACGACGGAGAAGGGCAAGCCGCTCTGAAGAATGCCGATGACCGACAACTCCCAACCGGAGAGCGCGGCTTTCGGGATAGCACCATGGAAGGGCGAGGGAATCGCGTACACGGCGTCGACCGTCAAACGGCGGGACACGTTGAAGTCTGAGCGGGCGTGCTGCGCTTGCGGGTTGGCCGCATCGTAAACGTTCTGCCCGCCGCCCACTCCGTTGTCGTTGCTGGAGGTAAGGTCAGTGGCTTTGCCGAACGTATAAATTCCCTTCGCGGAGATGCCGCGCGAGAAGCGCTTGCTCAGCAGAACGGAGCCATAATGACCGTCGGAATAGCCGATGGGGCGGCCGAAAACAATGGGGCCGAAGGAGGAGTTCAAACGCGTGAGCGAACCGTTGTGCTGCAGCAGGTCGCCCGCGTAACGGTTGGCGTTGGTTTGAAGATACAGGTTGTCACCGTGATTGCCAATGTAGTCCGCTTCAAGCACGATGGAAGACGTCAGAGTCTTTTGGATTTGCAGGTTCCAGACCTGCACGTGGGGCTCATCGAAAACGGGCATAATGCCGGAGACCGTCAGTGGCGTGCCCACCAGACCGCCGCGATCGTTCACCTGGAATTGTACGCCCGCCGGCAGCGGGAAGAACAGGCCGTCTGCACTGCCGAGCGAATAGCGAAGCGTCTGGCCGTTGCGCACGTCGAAGGTAACTTGTCCGAAGGGGGGATTGCCGCGTCCGCTGCCCGCCCAGGATAGATCGCCGACACGGTTATAAAACAGGCCGTAGCCGCCGCGCACGGCAAGGCTGCCATTGCCGAACACATCCCAACCGAACCCGAACCGCGGGTTCCAGCCTTGCGGCGTATTGGTGGAAACCAGGCCGTTGCCGGTGACGCGCATCCGGCCGCTGGCGATGGTTTCATTGAACGTGGAACCGGGGCCGGGCGTGAAGAGCGAAAGCGGGGTGCCGCTGCGGTCCACCTGGCCCAGATGGCCGTAGTATTCGTAGCGCAAGCCCATGTTGATGGTGAAGTTCCGCCGCACCTTCCAATCATCCTGAATGAAGCCGGCGGCATAGGTCATGTGAACGCGCGTGTAAAGATTGTTCGCAATACTCTGCGTGCGCGTATCGATGGTGGGGCCGCTCTGCAGATACGGCGTATCCTGCGCGAAATCCAGCACGTTGGCGAATGTGAACGAAGGGCGCGCGTAGCTGGGCGTGAAGTTGTCCAGATCGTGCTGCCGGTCCACATCCACGCCGAACTTGATGCTGTGGTTGCCACGCATCCAGGAGACCACGTCATGCCAGTTATAGTTGGCATGAACCCAGCCGATTTGAGATTGGCTGAAGCCCTGCAGCCCGGTCACGTTGATGTTCGGAAGACTGGGATCGGTTGTGGGCGGCGTCGCTCCATCAACCCGGCCCAGTGTCATGGAAGCTTCGTTGATCAGCGTGGGGGAGAAGGTATGGCTCCAGTTCACTTTTCCGAACATGCCATTGTTAGGCTGCACAATACGCTGAATCAGCCGCGGGTTGGCGGTCTGCGCGGTCGAAAAGTAAGAGTAGTAATTAAAGAATACGCGGTCACGGAAATCGCGCGCGTATTGATCCAGCCGCGTGTTCCATTGTCCGGCCGGGCGCGTCAGAGTCTCATTGATAAAAGCTGTACCGATCACGGGCATAGTTGGTGACCAGGAGGCTGGTACGGGCACGCGCCCCGGCGTGCGTGCCTGTACATCGGCGACGGTGAGAAAGTTTGACAACGGGTAAGCGCCGGGAACGGCCGTACTCAGCAAGCGCGTCGCAATGTTGTTCGGATAATTCTGTTTCAGAAAATTCAAAAACTGCGGAGTCTCCACGGGCACCACATCGGTTTGGCTGGCCGAAGAGGCAAGGCGGTGGTACGAGCCGAAGAGAAACGTCTTGTTGCGGATGGCCGGGCCGCCCGCCGTGAAGCCGAATTCATTGCGGCGAAATACCGGCACCTTGCTCTGGAACACAGTGCGGCTGGTGAGCGCGTTATCGGTGTGGAACTCTGAGAGCGTGCCGTGAAGGTCATTGGTTCCGGATTTTGTATACACCTCAACCAGCGCACCGCTGTTGTGGCCGCGTTCGGCGGTAAAGGAGGCGGCGGAGACGCGCATCTCCTGCACTGTATCGGGTTCGGGCGTCAGGTTGGCTATGCCATCGCGCGAGTTGCCGTTCACGCTGGAACCGTCCACCTGGTACTCATTGTTCTCCTGCCGCTGCCCGGCGGAATTGATCTGGAAGCCTGGTTCGGCCTGGAAGCTGTCCTGGCCGGCGGAGGACCCGCTGCCGAAAACTTTGCCCGCGCCCGTCACCCCTGGCGCAAGAAAGGCAACCGCGGCGTAAATATTGCGCGCTGGCATGGGTGCCGTCTCCATGGTGCGCTGAGAGATGCTGTTCGCCACCGCGCTCTTGCCGGTTTCAATCGCCTCCGCGCCGGCCGCCACTTCCATACGGACCGCCTGTTCGCCCACCTGGAGCTTGGGATAAATCGATCGCACCTGATTGGCGTCAATCTGAATGCCGCGCTGCGACCAGTTCTGAAAGCCCGGTATCTGCACTTCCACGCGGTACGTGGCGGGAAGCAACTCAATCAGGCGGAAGTAACCGCTGCCGTTCGTGGTGGTTTCGCGAGGCACCTGGGTGGCCTCGTCGACAACAACAATCTTGGCGGAGGGAATGGCCGCGCCGGAAAGATCGAGCACTGTTCCTTCCACGCCGCTGGTGTATTGAGCGAGGGCAAACGGGGCGAGCGCGAGGAGCGCGCCTAACAAGACAAGACGGGGGCGGGTCATGGAGATCTCCTTGGATCGAAGCGTCGTGAACCGATTCATATCAGTGGAAGAAGATTTATCATACGTTGGATAGAGAGTCAACCGGTGTTTGCGAATAGAATTTGGAAGTTCAGTTAATCGGTTCATCCCAGTCGCACCCATCGCGCGGCGGCGATAAGCTGAAAAGATGGCGACCATCAAAGAAGTAGCCAGGAAGGCTGGCGTGTCCGTAGGCACGGTTTCGAACGTGCTCCGCGGTTCGACAACGGTAAGCCAGACCATCCGCGAGCGCGTGGACCGCGTCATCCAGTCACTGGACTATCATCCGAACCACGCGGCCCGGAGTTTGAAGACCAGCCAAACGCATCTGCTTGGCATGGTGATCTCAGACATCACGAACCCGTTCTTCCCGCAACTGGTGCGGGGGGCCGAAGACGCGGCGATTCAGAAGAACTACCTGTTGATTGCCTCGAATACCGACGATCAGTTGGAACGCGAAAAACGCGCCCTGGCTGTTCTGCGCGCTCGCCGCGTGGACGGAATCTTTCTGGTGGTGGCACCCAACGGAGGCGATACCGAGCATCTGAAGAAGCTTCTTGCATCGCAAATTCCAGTAGTCTGTCTGGACCGGGTGCCGGAAGGGCTTGCGGTGGATTCGGTGACCACCGATGGTGTTCAGGGTTCGGAAATGTGCGTACGGCACCTGCTCTCCATGGGGCACAGGAAAATCGGTGTCATCGTGGGCAACCTGCAGTTGCAAACCGCCCGCGACCGGCTGCGGGGTTATGAAAACGCGCTGAAGGAACAGAAGATCGCCATCGATCCGGGGCTGATTTTCGCGGGTGATTTCCGGCGCGAGAGCGGCTATCTGCTCACCAAACAATTACTGCTGGGCAACCGCAAACCCACCGCCGTGTTTGTCTGCAATGGCATGATGGCGCTGGGGGCGCTTCGGGCGATTCAGGAACTGGACTTGCGCTGCCCCGAAGACATTGCCGTGGCGGTGTTCGATGAAGTCCCCGCGAACGGCAGCTTCCGCCCGGAGATTACCTGCGTGGTGCAGCCGGCTTACCAGATGGGTTATCAGGGCGTGGAACTGCTGCTCTCGCGCATGTCCAAGGGGGCGGGGAAGAAGCCTGTGCAAATTGTCCTTCCCTCGGAACTGAGAATCGGCGATTCCACCCGGCGCCGCCCGCTCAGGAGCGGAAAATAAGTGAAACGCTCGCGGCGGTAAATGCACAACGGTAGGAGGCAGGAAATGGGAAGACTATTGTTAGCTCGTGGTTCGCGAGGTGCCTTGGTGGAAAAGGTCCAACTGGGCTTGGGCTTCGAACAACAAGACGTAGATGGCGTTTACGGTGGGCAAACCGAAACCGGCATAATGGATCTTCAGGCGACCACGGGCCAATTGAAAACCGGGAGGGTGGACACGGACCTTTGGACCGCCATCACCACTCTTCCAGTCCCGGCCCTCTTTGAGCGCGCGCTCCAACTCACGGCCGATTTTGAAGGCCACGGTTTCACCCTGGCGCAAGGCAATTTCGATGGTGCCGGCATCACCTGGGGAATCATCGGCTTCACGCTGAAGCATGGCGAGATTTCCGCGATTGTGAACCAAGTAAACAGCGTCCATCCCGAACTTGTGACATTGGCTTTTGCAGAACTTACGCCCAAGCTCCTGCAGATCGTCAATGCGCCCTTGCAACAGCAAATCGAGTTCGCCGATTCCATCAGCATCGGCCCCAAGAAAGCAACGCTAGCGGAACCATGGCGTTCCAGCTTCCGGCTCTTCGGAGACCTGGAGGAAGTGCGGAAGGTGCAACTGGAACGCGCGCGCATGCAGTATTTCGATCCGGCAGGGGCCACCGCCGCGCGGCTCGGGCTCGCGACCGAACTCGGCGTGGCTTTGTGCTTCGATATTCACGTGCAGAACGGTAGAGTGAAAAAGTCGATTGAAACCAGCATCCTTGGAACCAGTTTCAGCACGGAAGAGAAACTGCGCGTTGCGCTGGCTAACGCCGTTGCCGATGCGTCAAGCATCAAATATCGTGAGGATGTGCGCTCGCGCAAGCTCACGCTCGCAACTGGCGCCGGCACAGTTCACGAAGCGGACTTCACAGTTCCCAACTGGGGCCTGGATGAGCTTCCCGCTACATAGATCGTCACGCTGACCAGCGCACGCCGCCTGTGCTGTCGATGTACGCCATCTTAGTCCCGCGCCGAACGGATGCCAAGCCGTTTTCGAAATGTGCAGCCTCTGTAAACTGTTGCGCGATTGCAAACTTCCCGCTCTTCCCGATAAAGCCCCACAGGCCGCTCTCGCGCGCGGGTGCCCGTCCGCCGTTCATCTCGCCGGCGGCGGCGAATCGCGGTTGAATCGCGAACCCACCGTTCTTGCCGATGTAACCCCACTTGCCGTTCAGCCGCACGTCCGCAAGGCCTTCCCCGAAGCTGTGCGCGAAATCGAATTGCGGCTCGATGATCATCTTGCCCGCCCGGTCCACATAGCCCCACAACTTGCCGAGTTGCACCGGACCCAAACCCTCGCCAAACCCTTCCACAAACTCGTACTTTGGCTCGAACAGATAATTCCCTTTGTGGTCGATAAAGCCCGACTTGCCGTTCTCGCTCACCCGCGCCGTATCTTCCTTGAAGCTGCGCGCGAAATCGAAACGAGGCTCAATCGCGAACGCGCCTTTGCGGTCGATGAAGCCCCACAGCTTGCCCTGGCGCGCGGGAGACATGCCGCCATTGAAATTGCGCGCCTCATCGAAACGCGCGTCGATCGCGATTCCGGCATGGGTGTCGATATACCCGAACTTGCCGCTCTGCTTCACCGGCGCAAGGCCTTCGGAGAAGATACCCGCCGCTTCGTACTGAGGCGCGTGAATCACTTTGCCGCGCTCATCCATATAGCCCCACCGGCCATCCACATCGATAGGGAACAGCCCAGGCATTTCATCGTCCGCGCGCGCCAGCATGGCGCTCACAGTCGTTCCCAGGCCCATCGCAAACGTTCGTCGCGTCATCAGAATTCCAGCCTCAGCATGAGTTGAATCTGCCGCGGCGTCCCGCTGCCGGTCGCCGTCGTGTTCACCGGCGCGATTATCTGGCCGAACTGCACGGCATTAGAGATGTTGTTCACGGGGTCGCCGTACTGAGCCCGATTGAATACATTGAACACCTCGGCGCGGAAAGCGATTGTGAATCTCTCCGTCAGCCTGGTGCGCTTCGTCAGCGCCGGATCCATCTGCCACAGCCCGGGCCCGCGCGCCGTGTTCTTGCCCAGGTTGCCCCATGTGCCCTTCGCCGGAAACGCATAGGCACCCGCGTTCAGCCAGTTTCCCACCACCGGGTGAGAGGGGCTTTGCGGCACGTTGTGTACATAGTTCGGCCGTTGATTCGCGTTGTTCTGGTCCGGCAGATCGGTCGCCTTGCGCGTCACCAGTATGTTCACCGGACGTCCGGTTCGGGCCGTCCCCAGTCCGCTCAATTCCCATCCGCTCAGCAGCGTTCCCAGCAATCCGGA